>JBCBIK010000021.1:0-1181 GCA_038524545.1 Cyanobacteria bacterium J06623_4
ACTTTCCTCACCGCTAATATCGGCAGCGCTCAATACAGCGGCACAGTAGCGTCTATGCGACGGCTGTAGGCATCAATGCCACCGGCCAAGTTTTTGACATTGGTAAACCCTTGGCTGATTAGCCACTGACACATTTGGGCAGACCTCATCCCCAGATGACACATCACAATAGTTTCAGCTTCGTTGTCGAATTGGCTGTGAATAGTCTCCGACCACTCCGGAAATTGGCTGAGCGGTAGATTGATGAAGTGAGGGACGCTGGCGACCTCTAATTCATGAGGTTCTCGAACATCGATGAGCTGAACCGCTTCTGGAGAATCGGCAAGTCGCTGTGCGAGAGTTTCGACATCCGTTTCTGGCAGAGCTGAATATGAGGCTGTCATATGGAAAATAGATACTTTTTATGTGTTGATTATGACATCTGAATGCATACACTACACGAGCGCACATTACCAAACAGGACAGCGCCAAAGCAGGAAGACGCTAGATTTTACCAACGCTTTGACCGAACTGCTACTCAAATCAGACTACTGCTGAAGCTGCGTCTGTACAGACTCCACAGACAGGCCCAGAGCCTCAGCCACCTGAGCAGCTTCCATTCCCATTTCAACTAGCTTTTTAATCGCTTTTTGCTGTGCCAATTCTGCCTGCTCGGCCCGCTCACGTTCCTGCTCGGCCCGCTCACGTTCCTGATCAGCTCTCTCCTGCTCTTGTCTTGCCATTTCTTCGGCCCAAAGCAGCAGCTCACCCTCCGTATCCCACCAGCGAAGCCACCAGCCAGAGCGATCCTGATGCTTACCTTGCCAAGTACCAATGAAGAGCTTTGCCTCTTCCACCCAGTAACGCCCATCATCATTTGGCTGTATTGGCTCGTACAGGCCCTTCTCTAAAATTCTGTAAAACTCTATTCTTCCTGCTTTAGGTTCGAAGATGAGGTAGTTGGGGACCTGTAGAACACGCTCGTAGTAGAACCATTTACCAGGTGGATAGCTGGGCTTGATGGAGTATTCAGTGCCCTCGCTTTCTGACAGAAACTCCATGACGATGACAGGTAAATCGCCTTCTAGAACAGGGGTATAGCTGCGTTCGATGTCAGATTTGGGCACTGAGGTGGCAGGTATCCAAGCCCAGTCGGGTGCTTTAACAACCGTTTTACCTTCGACCTTGGCACAGATGCCGTA
>JBCBIK010000021.1:1281-44377 GCA_038524545.1 Cyanobacteria bacterium J06623_4
CCCAGTCGGGTGCTTTAACAACCGTTTTACCTTCGACCTTGGCACAGATGCCGTAATTGGTGGTGGTCGCGGCTGTTTCAGAGAGGTAGCCTGCCAGGCTTAAGCTGTCGGTGAGGGCAGCCGCAAGCGGTGGCTGATTGATATTGTCCACAGGATCGTCAGGGAGTACGAAGTCTTCCGGTAGCTTTTCCCAAACGACCTCAGGTCTGGAGCTGGGATGAAGGAATGGTTTTTTAACCTTTTGGGGAGGAGATGTTTGGCGAGTTGGTGTTGCAACCATTGGTTTTGCCAAAAGAGAAGTACATACGTTTTTACTATTCTAAGGCTACGCCTAATTCATGTGCTAGAAAAGCCCACTTATCGGTCGCTTCTTCAATTTGCTTGGTAGTTGGCTTGCCTGCACCGTGGCCAGCTTTTGTTTCAATCCGAATCAGGACGGGGTGGTCGCCAGCATGAGCCGCTTGTAAGGCTGCGGCAAACTTGAAGCTATGGGCCGGGACAACGCGATCATCGTGGTCTGCCGTTGTAATCATCGTGGCTGGGTAGGCGGTACCGGGTTTGAGATTGTGCAGAGGGGAGTAGGCGTAGAGAGCTTTGAGTTCTTCTTCGTTTTGGGGAGAGCCATAGTCGGATTCCCAGGCCCAGCCAATGGTGAACTTATTGAAGCGAAGCATATCTAGCACGCCCACTGCGGGAAGGGCTGCCCTGAAGAGGTCGGGTCTTTGGGTGATGCAGGCACCGACGAGTAGACCCCCGTTGCTGCCACCTGCGATCGCTAGTTTTTCTGCACTCGTATAGTTCTGTTCTATCAGCCATTCGCCCGCCCGAATGAAGTCATCAAAAACCGTTTGCTTCGAGGTTTTGATCCCCTGCTGATGCCAAGACTCACCATATTCACCCCCGCCCCGCAGATTGGCTACCGCATACACACCGCCGAGCTCTAGCCAAACCAAGTTACTGACAGAAAAGCCCGGCGAAAGAGAAATATTGAAGCCACCGTAGCCGTAGAGCAATACTGGATTTTCGCCATTGAGATCTATCCCTTTTTTGGCGGTGATGAACATGGGAATCTTCGTCCCGTCTTTGCTGGGGTAGAAGACTTGCCGCGTTTCGTATGCATCTGGATCGAAGGGAATCGTGGGCGAGCGGAAAAGCGTGCGCTCACCCGTAGTGAGGTCGTAGCGATAGATACGAGTGGGTACGGTGTAGCTGGTAAAGCTATAAAACGTCTCTGTGTCAGTGCGTTTGCCATTGAATCCGCCTGCTGAGCCAATCCCTGGTAGATCCACCTCTCTGACAAATTGACCTGAGAGATCGAAGATCTTGATCTGCGTGTAGGCATCTTTGAGATAGTCGGCAACAAACTGATTGTTTAGCACGCCAACAGATTCGAGCGTTTCTTCAGCTTCGGGAATCATCGTTTGCCAGTTTGACCTATCGGGGTTAGCGATATCGATAGCAACAACTTTGCCCTTAGGTGCATCTAGGTCGGTGCGAAACCAGAAGGTCGTCCCTTCGTTGTCAATCAGGCTATACTGCGCTTCAAACGCTGAAATCAGCTCAACAACTTCGGCGTTATCATCTTGGAGATCTTTGTAAAACAACAGATTTTTAGGATCGGTGCCACGCCACACAGAGATAATCAGGTAACGGCCATCTTCAGTGACACCGCCCGAAAAGCCCCATTCTTTTTGGTCGGGACGCTCGTATATCAGGGTGTCTTCCGACTGTGGCGTACCTAGGCGATGGTAATAGAGCTTTTGATAGTAGTTGACATCTTCCAGTTTGCTCTCTTCGTTGGGTTCGTCGTAGCGACTGTAGAAAAAGCCTTGGTGATCGTGGGTCCAGGCTGCACCAGAAAACTTCACCCACTTGAGCAAGTCATCGGTATCCTGCCCTGTTTCAACGTCGCGCATGTGCCACTCAACCCAGTCTGACCCAGCCGTAGACAGGCCGTAGGCAAGGTACTGAGCGTTTTCGCTGAGGGCGATGCCAGCAAGTGCGATAGTGCCATCTTCAGAAAGTGTATTGGGATCGAGTAGGACGGTCGGTTCGGCGTCTAGGGTCGGTAGGGTGTAGAGTACCGACTGGTTTTGAAGGCCGTCATTTTTGTAGTAGAAGTAGCGATTGTTTTGCTTGAAGGGGATGCCGTAGCGTTCGTAATTCCACAGCTCAGTGAGGCGGGTATTGAGCTGCGATCGCCCAGATAGCTGATGCAGATAGCCAAAAGTCACTTCGTTTTGGGCCTCTACCCAAGCTTTGGTTTCGTCGCTGTTGGGATCTTCTAGCCAGCGGTAAGGGTCGGCGACGGTGATGCCGTGGTAGGTATCGGTGGTGTCGGTCTTGCGGGTGGTGGGATAGGTAAGCATAGGAAGCAGCGTAGGAGATGAAGGGGCTTTATTTAGGGTAGTTGACGGTTTCTAAGATGAGACGGGCCATCTTTTCGGCGGCACCGGCGGATCCTCGAAGCTGGCGTAGGGTCTGGCTCGTCTGGGTTAGCTTGTCTGGATGGGAGAGGTAGTCGAGGGCGACTTGGCTGGCGTCTTCTGCCGTTATCGGGCCAAATAGCTCGGGAACCACTTCGCGCTTTGCCCAAATATTAGGCCAAGCGAAGCGCTTACCGGATTTTTGCAAGGCTTTGATAATGAGTGGGTTGATCACTTTGCGCACCAAGCCGCCTACGCCCGGCAGCCGGGAGACCAAGCCGGGCCAGCCATCGGCGAGCTGCAGAGCGCCTAGCCTTTGAGTCGGCAACAGCACAATCATGGGAATGGCTAGCGCGCCGAGTTGAGCGGTGTTGGCCCCTACGGTGGTAAAGCAAAGTTTGCACTGCGAGTAGAGGTCGAGGGCCGGGAAGCGCTGCCAAAGATAGATTTTTGGGCCTGATTGGTCTGAGCCTTCAATTTGCCAGTAGGGCAGACCATCTTTGGGTTCAACCAGGGTGAAGGCGGGCGCATTCAACAGGGAAACGGCTGGGTTGGTTGCGGGGTCTGTGTAGCGGAGAAGGTCACGGTGGGTGAGGTTGGGGGCTACACCGATGACGTAGGTCAGGTGGGGGGCGTGGGTATGGAGGATTTGTGCGATCGCAAGCAGCATAGGCACGCCCATCTCCAGCTTGGCAGGTTTAGAACCGGGCAGGAAGCCAATCAGATCAAAATCATCGGACGCACTGTCGAGCGCTGTAGCAAATTCGGCTCGGTCAGCGATTGTTTGTACATCTGCCATGAGGTCACCGACAACAGTGAACTTGTGCCGATATTTTTCTGGTGCTTTTTCGATGATGCTGTCCTGCATGACACCGAAGGAATCTATTAGATGGGGCCAGCGCGCATCCCATTCTGCATAGGTGACCGTGCGATAGCCCAGCCGCTTTGCCACCAAAACAGTGTAGAGCTGGTCACCGCCTAAAAACACCACTACGCCTTTGGGATGCCAAGTCCAACTGTCCTGCGTTTTGCCCGTGAGCAGGAAGCGAAAGAAATGGGAGGCGCTCTGAACCCGGTCAACCTCTGGGTAGCTATTGAGAATGACGGGCTCTTGGCCGGAAGCGTGGGGGCAGGGCGAGAGCATGACTGAGATGCGGTGGGCTGGCGCAGACTCAGGAATTTGCGATCGCAGCGATCGCACAACCGGCTTCACCCAAGTCGCCACTTCGCCGGGGCCATTGGCCAAAATAACAATATCGAGCGGGGCAGGTGACGCAGTTAGTTGAGTCTGTTCAGTCGTCATCGCAGAGGTCATGGATCAAAGCTTGTGGATTCGCCTAGTGAATCCGAAGAAACTGGTCACGAGCTACTTAGACACGTTAGCCTATTACAGTTGTTTTCCCGTTGAATTAACGAGTACCTCTGTGAGTCAGCCTGATGCGGTTCGTGATTTGCTTAATGCTGTGGCCAGTGGCGAAGTGAGCCCACAAGCCGCCTACCAAAAAATTGGGGAGACCTCTGACAGTCGCCAGTCCCTCCCCCTCCCTACTCCTACCCAAAAGCAAGCCCAGCCAGACCAGAAGCAATACCAGAGCGTCGGTGACTTCGCCAAAATCGACCATGATCGCGCCGACCGAACGGGTTTTCCTGAAGTCATTTGGGGGCAAGACAAGTCAGCAGCGCAGATTGTCGACATTATGCGGGTGATGGAGGGGCGGCATCCGGTAGTGATGGCGACGCGGGTGACTGCAGAAAAAGGCGAGGCGGTGCAAGCAGCCCTGCCGCAGGTGACTTATTTTGAGCGGGCACGGATCTGTGCCATTCGGCCATCTGCTGAAGAGTCGAGAGCTGCGCGTCAGCCAGGAAGATTGAGCATTCTCACGGCGGGGACAGCCGATTTGCCGGTGGCAGAGGAAGCCGCGATTACAGCGGAGCTGTGCGGATTCGCGGTGACGCGGCTGTGGGATGTGGGCGTAGCGGGCATTCACCGGTTGCTAAGCAATCGCCAGGTGATTGATGAATCGGATGTGCTCATCGTGGCTGCAGGCATGGAGGGGGCACTCCCCAGCGTGGTGGCCGGGCTAGCTAGCTGCCCAGTGATTGCCGTGCCGACGAGCGTGGGGTACGGCGCTAACTTTCAGGGCTTAGCGCCACTGTTGACAATGCTAAATAGCTGCGCAGTAGGAATTGGAGTCGTGAATATAGACAATGGGTTTGGCGCGGCCATTTTGGCAGGTCAAATACTCCGGACTGCGCGCAAGATTTCGGCATCTAGCTAAGCTTATCAACCCGGAATAATTATGTTGTCCTACGACCTCATGGGGTCATGTTATCTTTGAGGAGTGGCCATAGTCATGGGCATGGCTACTTTTGGCGATCAATTCAACTTAATGGCTATTGCCATTCTTTAACTCTCATATCCACACGCAAGCTTAATAAGCAAGCAATGAAAGCTATTTCCAAAAGCAAACTAAAAAGTAGGCTGCTGGAGTTTCTACGCTTTGTAGAGGCAGAGGGCGAAGAGATTGTTGTAACTGACAGAGGAACTCCGGTTGTAAAAATTGTTAAGTATGCGGAGGCGCCTGCTACAGAAGCCTTGTTTAGCAATATGCGCGGAAAAGTTCAGTATTTTGAGAATTTAGCTGCGCCAACAATTGACGAGTGGCCAGAACTATGAGCATCGTTCTCGATACCTGTGCGCTCATCTGGTGGAGTTTAGATCCGGCTCGGCTGTCAGTGATTGCAAAGCCAACTTGCGGGCAGATGGAAAAAGACAAGAATGGCTTGGTGTCTTCCATTTCGCTGTGGGAGATTGCTATTAAGCTAAAAAACAAAAACTGGACTTAGGCGTTGATCTCGCTACCTATTTAGCGGCGCTCAAAAGATCTGATGTTATTCAGATTGTTCCGATTGATGAAGATGCTTGGATAGCAAGTGTGGCGCTGGAGTGGGCGCATCGAGATCCGGCAGATCGGGTTGTTGTTACATTGGCTCGTAGTTATCAAGCAGTGATCGTGACATCTGACAAGAAGATAAGAAACTTCTATCCAGAGATTGCTTGGTAATGAAACCAGCTTATTCTCAAGGTTGTATTGCCCCGAAGCGTAGCCCACAGAGCAATCGGGGCATCCACCAACCTTAAAACAACTTGAAAGCCACCTTCTTTCCTTGAGAGTCTGGCTACACTGGCGGCAACGAAGTGACTGTAAACGGAAAGCTATGTCTTTTATACGAAAAAGTATTGTTGTTTTGTTGGCACTCATCGCAGTCACTTTGCTCGGTGGATTTTTGTTGCCTAGCCAGGTTCACGTTGAGCGCCAAGCTTTGATAAATGCATCACCAGAAAAGATTTTTGTAAAAGTTAGTGACCTGAGTCAGTGGGAGAGCTGGTCCCCGTGGGCAAATATCGACCCCGATGCCGAGTTTAAAGTAGAGGGCAAGGGTGTAGGTCAGCGCATGACGTGGGCAAGCGATAACCCTGAGGTGGGTAGTGGCAGCCAGCAGGTGACTGAATTATCAGCACCGAACAAGGTGAAAACACATCTCGACTTTGGTGATATGGGAGTGGCCGACGCGACCTTCACCATTGCACCGGCTGCTACATCAACCAAAAACGAAAGCCAAGGCAATAAAACTCTGGTCACGTGGAGTTTGGATACTGACGTTCGCGAAGGCGTGCCGCTACTAAGTCAGCCGTTGAGTACCTACTTTGGCTTTTTTATGGATTCGATGGTGGGAGAGATGTACGAAGCGGGCTTGGCGAATTTGAAATCTGTTGTAGAAGGCTCCGTTGTGAAAGGCTAGTTATAGCTTTTCGCCTCGCATGGAGCGGTCTAGAAGCTGTATTGGGTGCATGAGTGCGATCGCTTCTCCCTGTTTTTCCAAAGCCTGCTGAATCTGCAGAGAACACCCTGGATTAGCAGAGGCAATCATCGTTGCCCCCGTTTTTACCAGATTCTTTGCCTTCATTTGACCCAGCTCTGCGGCCACCTCAGGCTGCAGCATGTTGTACACGCCTGCGCTACCGCAGCAGAGCGCCGCATCGAGAGGCTCACGCAGCGTCACTCCCGGAATCTGCGCTAGTAGCTCTCTAGGTTCGCGGCTGATTTTTTGGCCGTGGAGCAAGTGGCAGGCGTCTTGATACACCACCGGCAGCGGTTCAGCCTGCAGCGGATGTAGCTCTGCGCTCAGACCCACCTCAGCCAAAAATTCTTGTACGTCTCTTATCTTAGCTACAAACGCTTTGGCCCGCTCAGCATAGGCTGCATCTTCTGACAGCATGTGACCATATTCTTTCAGCGTGTGGCCGCAGCCGGCGGCATTGATAATGATGTAGTCTACTCCTGTATTTTCAAAGCTGTCGATCATCTGGCGAGCCAGCGCTTGGGCTTGATGGGTCTCTCCTTGATGCTCTGGCAGCGCAGAACAACAACCCTGGCTACGAGGAACAACAATCTCACAACCATTGGCACTGAGAACGCGGGCTGTCGCTTTATTGACATCAGAGAAAAAGACCCGCTGCACGCAGCCCAAAATCATGCCAACCCGGTAACGCTTTTCCCCCTGGGCAGGTACTAGTTCTGGCAAATTATCTGCAAAACAGCTCGGCGTTACTGTCGGCAAAAGACTTTCCATCGCAGCCAAATTGGGCGAAAGTCGCTGGAGTAGTCCGCTGGAACGAACAAGCTTGGATATCCCTAGGCGCTGATATAGCGCTAACGGTGTCAGCAGCAAACGAATACGGTCAGGATAGGGAAACAGCGAAAAAATTAGCTGACGAATGGCTTTCTGCGGCCAGGGACGCGTGTGGTTTCGCTGAACTTGCGGTCGAACGCTGGCGATGAGCTTGTCGTACTGTACGCCAGAGGGGCAAGCCGTGGTGCAAGCGAGGCAGCCCAAGCAGCTGTCGAAATGTTCTACCGCCGCAGGGGTCAGCGGCACTTCCCCTTTATTGATGGCGTCCATCAGATATATTCGCCCCCGAGGAGAGTCATTTTCCTTGCCGATAACCCGGTAGCTAGGACAGGTCGGCAAGCAAAAACCGCAGTGGACGCAGGCATCGATTAGAGACTGCTCGGGCGGATGGCTGGCGTCAAAGCCAAGGCCTACACTGTCCCCATGGTCTGGGACTTCGGTATTAGAGGATAGGTCTGTATTGAGTTTGAGCGAGCTATCAGTCGTTGTCATGGTTTCCTCGCTGTGCAGTGTTCCCTCTGCCTTTAGCTTACCGCGCTAAAAGCTTCATTGTTTGGTGTCCGCTGAGGATGGCGCAAAAAAAGTCTCCTATCTAATCAGATAGGAGACTTTTTAACACAAACGTTATCTAAAGCAGTTAAGCTTGCAGGCGTTTAGCCTTGCAGACGTTTGCGCTGGAGGCCTACGCCTGCAGTGACCGCAAGGCCAATTAGGCCAATCACCGTGCCGGGCTCAGGAACAACCTGATAGACGGTTGTTGTACCGCTGATTTCGTTGGTGGTGATGAGCAGAGGTTGGCCGGTGGGGCTATCGCTACGGTCGATGTAGACAATGCCTTCTGGGCTGATGTCTTCGGGTAGGTTGGGCGCGTAGCTGACAAATGAGGCAGCGGTGGGGTCGGTGATGTCGTAAATCATGATGCCGCCAACGCGCTCAAGGCCGACGAAGGCCAATGTGCGACCGTTGTAGTTGCCGATGGTAACGCCTTCGGGCTCGGGGCCTTTGTTGTCACTGCGAGAGTCAAATTCTTCTGGGTCATTGTCTTGACCATTGAAGAGGTCGGGAATCACTTGGGCTGTGATTTGCTCAAAGTCATCGCCACTGTCGAAGACGCGATTGCCTTTGGAATCGAAAATGGAGAAAGAGCGGCCACCGTAGGCAACGATCTGGTCGAGGTCGCCATCGCCGTCGGTATCACCATCGATAGATGAGATGGTCAAACGACCGAGTTCTTCATCTTCTAGCAGCGCCGGATCGAAGCTGTCATCTAGCGCTAGACCGCTGCGACCGAAGGAAGCCACATCGGCAAGATCTTTTAGGCGAATGGCATCACCACGCTCGTCTTCATCGGCAGCGCCTCGGTCGTCACCTTCGTTGGCGGTGACGATGTAGGTTTCACCATTGGCGGTGTAGGTTGCGATCGCATCTGGCATATACAATCCCGACACCGGTTCAGGATCAATATTAATCCCGTCATCTCGGTCACTCGCATCCAAGCCGCTCTCGCTGTAATCCTTTAGCCCGAGCCCTAAAATATCTGTAAATTCTCCAGACTCAACATCCAATACGCCAAGCGCGTTAGCTTCTTGCAACGCCACATAGGCAGTGCTGCCGTCTTCTGAAATCGTGATAAATTCTGGCTCTAGGTCTTGGGCAACCGTGAGGCTGCTGCCCACTTCGGGAAAGAGCCGAACGCCCTGACTCCGCAAGTCATCGGCCTGACTATTGAAGGCTTGGAAAGTGGCGGTTTTGACCATGGCATCTGCAAGGCCATTGGTGAGGTCAATAATGCTCACAGATCCCTCTGGGTCGACACCATCGTCAGGTTCACCCTCATTGGCTACTAGGACCTTAAGGCCATCACTAGTAAAGGTAAGCATGTCTGGCAAGCTGCCAACGGTAACCTGCGTTAGGAAACTGCCCGTGTTGTCAAAAAAGGCAACGCTGCCGCTGTCAGTGACAGGGTCTGCTTCGAGCGCTGCAGCGAGAATGCTATTGCCAAAGGCCACACTGTTGATACCTGCCCCAAATGGATTGAGGTCGATGGTGAAATTGAGTGTGGGAGCTGTGGGATCTAGGATGCTGACAAGGTCGATGGTGTTGTCGCTGGAGTTAGTGATTGCCAGCTGATTGGACGTGGGGTCAAACGCGCCAATCTCGGCGGAGTCTTCACCGCGACCACTGTCGAAGCGGCCCTGAAAAGACAGGCTAGCCGCTTGGGAAGGGGATGCGATCGCGCTGAGCAAAACAGCCGTGGGAACCATCGCGCCCAAAAAGTGTTTAAGTGCCATAGGTACAGAAAAAAAGGTAAATAAAACGAAAAAACTGCCCGACTCGTCACATCACCTGGCGGGTAAAGCGTCTGTAAAGACAGCCAAGCCATACAGCAGTGATGTCACCAATCACAGATGCACAATAAACAAGAGAACATAGGCATTTCTGCCCACATTGGCACAGTAAAAGAGCCGCGATCATTCAAGATTAAGAACGGGTAAAGACGTTTTCCATTTCAGCGAGTCTTTACCCATGCTCACAGAATTTTTATGAAGGGCAGCTATCACAGGTTCGGAGCTATCACAGATTCGGTATGATGAACTGCAGGCGTGAGTCTAGCAGCGCTAATGTATGCCCTTGTCTCCCCAGAGAAAATACAGCTTCCCGCCGGAACCGTCGTTCGCGGACCGGCGACTTGGCAAGATTACCAAATGCTGCTGAAGCAACGCGGCGACGGCTCAGTTCCTCGAATTAAGTACCAGAATGGCGTCGTTTGCCTCATGTCACCTTTACCTGTGCACGGGCGAGATTCCAGCCTAGTAGCAGATATCGTCAAAACCCTGCTCGATAGAGACGAGCGAGACTATGACGCCTTTACACCTGTCACGATGGAGCTGCCAGAAAGCAGCGGTATTGAGCCCGATTATTGCTTTTATATAGATCATTGGGCAGACGTCTCCGGTAAAGAACGCATTGATTGGCAAAACGATCCGCCACCCGATTTGGTGATTGAAATCGACGTCACTAGCTATTCGAACGTAGAAGACTACTGGCCCTACCAAGTGCCTGAAATTTGGTTGCTAAGGCGAAAACAGCTGTCGATTTATCAGCTGAGCACATCAGGCTATAAAACCAGCGAAAATAGCCTTTATTTCCCAAGGATTGACCTGCCATCTGCGATCGCCCGCTGCCTCGACATTGCCTACAAACGCAACACCAGCGCAGCCATTAGAGACTTGAGAAAGCGCCTGGCTTAAGAAGATACAGTTGGCAGAACGCTCAACAGCTCGTCCGGATAAGAGCACCTAGCGCCGTAGAAAGTATTTTCACAGCGTGAGAGGACTACCTAATGTCTTTCAACAACAGAAGCGCTGCATACTTACTGTTGGGTTTTCTCTTTAGCGTTTTCATCTCGTTTGGTGTCTTTGGCACACCTAGTACAGCTGCCACCGATGTCGTGCTACCTGCCGATGCCATGGTCAACGTCACTCAGCCGTTAGATAGCGGTGGCTGCGGGCTCGTCGGCGATGGAAAGGTCGACAACACACAGCCCCTAAGAGACTGTATTAAAAAGTATGCCAATTTAGAGATATGGGAAGAAGATAGCATTACTCGCAGTCCGCTATATTTTCCCAATGGCACCTATTTATTTACAGGCAGTGTCTCTTGGCAGGCCTTTTTGTTCTTGCAGGGACAGAGCCGCGATCGCACCATCCTAAAGCTTGCTAACAATGCCGCTGGATTCTCTGACCCTAACGCGCCCAAAGTGTTTATTGGCTTTGGTGAACATCAACAAGATTTCTACGGTGTAGGCTTTAGAAACATCATGCGGAACTTCACCGTAGATGTGGGTGCTGGCAACCCCGGTGCTGTAGGCGTGTCGTACTACGGTAGCAACCAGAGCAACGCCGAAAATATGCTCATAAAAACATCCGACGCTCAGCAGAGCGGCTGGGCGGGCATTGCCGAACGCGGCGGCGCCTGCCCGGGCCTATTGAAAAACATCACGGTAGAAGGCTTCGACTACGGGCTGGTGCCAGCCAGCGGCTGCACCCACAAAAATATTACGCTGCGCAAACAAAACACCGTTGGTATTTACTGCACCCGGCAACGCTTCACCGGCTATAACCCAGCGCAAGAATTTTCTTGGGGGGCAGGTGTGGGTGTTGGCGGTAGAACCATTGCCATCATGAATCTGGTCAGTGAAAATAGCGTTCCTGCTTTTGACTTCGACCCAGACGAGGCCGCAGAGCCCACAGCCTGTGGAATGACGCTGATTGGCGCTCGGCTGAGTGGCGGTGCGTCAGATATCGCTGCGATCGCTACCGTTGGCCCCATTTATGCGCGTGATGTAACGACCGAAGGCTATCGGGTTGCTATTGCTGACCAGTTTCATCAGCGACAAACCGGTAAGGCCATCACAGAATATGCCAGTGAAACATACAAGGCATTGCCAGACGGCACCCTGTCGCTCAATCAACCGTTCAAGGCCACACCCAATACGACCTATCCCCACCCAAACCAAGCTAAGTGGGCAAGTGTTGTAGACTTTGGTGCGAATCCAGACGATGCTGACTCGGATACTCAGGCTATTCAATCGGCGATTGATAGCGGTGCAGAGGTCATTTACTTTCCCCCGCCCAAAGATCTCGACATCCAGACTAATTATTTAACCGATGACACGATTGTTGTGAGAGGAAACGTGCGGTTTATGTTGGGTTTGGGCAACAGTATAAAGTCGTACCGTGGAATGGCAGGTAAGTCGATTTTTCGCATCGAGGAGACAACGGGCGATACTGTTGTTTTTGATGCGATGGGGTTTGTTTATTTCGATAACGCCATCGATCACAACATCTTTGAACACAATTCCAGTAAACATCTTGTTCTTAAAAGTCTGCTATTCAACAGCGATACGCCTACTAGCCGGGTTCAAAATGTCTACTTCAGCACCATAGAAAACCCAGGTACTTTGTTCGTGGAAGATGTGACCGGTAGCGGCCACGTTGACATTCAGAAAGGCGGCGAGATGTATGCAAGTCAATTCAATCTAAACGTTGGCAAGACTTTGGATACTCCCCTTGTAAGCAACCGGGGTGGACGGGTTTCGATTTTACAGTGGCGCCCAGAAAACTCAGGACCTGCCGCCACCGAAGAGCCGCTGATGCGGACGACCGAGGGCGGCTCTAGTGAAATCCTCAGCACCTGGATTGACAATCAGCGAGCCACCTCGCCTACCCGCCCAGCGTTTGAAGTGGTAGATGCGAACTTGTTTGTCAATGCCCGGTTTCCTGGCTGGGGCCATGCCTACAAGCGAGATCCGAATAATCCCTTTTATAGCTATGTGAACTATCACATCGCGATTAGAGAAACGCAGAGCGGAAACCGACAAGAAATAATGCTCTACGATACGCGCCAAATGCCACCTGGCACTGACTACAGCGTTACGGCCTACAGCACAAAGCCCTAGCTATTTTGTGTCATAACAGGTCGCTTTTCTGATGCTTTCAAAAACACCTTCTGCCACGTCTATCAGACTTTTTCAGACTTAGGCAAGCGCCGACTCACTTACTGACCTTTTCCGACGGGCGATCGCACCCTTCTACTGCACTATTAAAGTGACTCTCAACCCGCTTTTTTCCCCAAGCTAATTTCGGAATCGATTTGTCTATCGCTGTAGCCTCTAAAACCAACTATTCGCAAATTTCATACGTCTCACCCGGCTAGGGCTAGCGGTGCGGCCACAAACCCCCTCAGAACAAGCGAATATAGGGCCTTCTAGGTCAAATCAGGGGCATCTTGGGCAATATCAAACAAAGATGAAACAACCAGCTGTAACACTTATTTTCTAACCCTACTACTGGAGCATCCAACACAAACCATGGAACCAGACTCATTAGAACTACGCCGACCGCAAACCCATAGCAGTAATCACTTTGGTGTGCTGATCCGGCTACTGCGCGATCGCCGCACCTTTTTAGAAGAAGTCCGCAGCGAATACAAGCTAGAAACTAAGATCGGCTCACTGCTGATTGCCAGTACCTTTTTCTTTGCTGTGTATGGTGCCATCATCGGTGCTTATGGCGGCGGGCTGCAAATTATTTCTTCTGCGATTAAGCTACCGGCACTCTACCTAATCACGCTACTCATTTGCGTTCCCACCCTTTACTTTTTCGATATCTTATTTGGCTCCAAGCTAACCTTTAAGCAGTATGCGACCATGGCGCTCACCTCGGTGTCTGTCATTAGCGTGCTGCTTTTTAGCTTTGCGCCGGTTGTGTTGTTCTTTTTGATTTCGGTTAGGGGGTACAACTTCTTCCTGCTGCTAAACGTATTGGTCATGGCCATCACTGGCGGCGTGGGCGTCCGGCTCTTTTACAAGGGCATGGTAGACATGGCTGGTCCCGATGGCTTTGAGCAAAAGCTGCGCCTAAAGCTCTTGCAAGGCTGGGTTGTACTGTATGGTTTGGTCGGTTCTCAGCTCGGCTGGACACTGCGTCCCTTTTTCGGCGCAGAAGGAGAGCCCTTTCAAATCTTTAGACCCGAAATCGACGGTAACTTTTACGCCAAAATTTTCCAGTCTATTTTCACAATGCTGGGCTTCTAATGCTTGCTAACTACCTTTAGAAAAAGACATGGGCGAACCGTTGGCAAATTTAGACAATCTGAGAATTACTCAGCGAGAGCTAGACAAGCTGACCGGGCTAGATATTAGCGATTTTGCGATGGGCTGGGCATACCGGCAAACGGCATTTGCAGCCCATCGGCGATTCGCTTGGCTCAGTGAGCAGCTGCTCACCCTGGGGGTAGGCCTCATTTTTTGCCTACCTGCGGCGCTGATATTGGCTAGGTCACTGAGTGGTGACAATGTGCAGGTCGTGTGGGCGGCGCTGCCTTTTGGTGTTGCGGGTGCGATCGCGCTGACGGCCACTTGGGCCATCTACCGCTGGCGCGAGGGTAAGCGGCTGATCACCCTTAGCCACTTGCTCGATGAAATCGACCGATTTAATGAAATGGTTGATGCTGTCGAAATTTTGGAAGAACTGGGTGCTGCCAAAAACAGCCGACTCAATCTGGAGAACCGAGAAGACGTCATAGAAGCGCTGCACCTGACTCGGGAGAGCCTAGTATGTGGCCTGATGACCGAACGGGTCATGCGCAAACACCAGCAGTTTATGTCGCGCAAGCAAGATATGTTCGCCAGCATTGAGAGAAATTTGGCAACGCTGCAACGGCTACATGTCAGCGACGAAGCTAGTGAATATGGCCGGTTGCTCAATGAAGCCATTCAAATTGGCACGAGTGTTCACCAGGAGCTAACCGGCTGCTAGCCCATTGACTGCGCAGCTGAGTCAGCCAGACAAGTGTTGCGCATAAATGTGTTGCGATCGCTCTCCAAAACGCTGCATTCGAACCCTGCCCTTTCCCTACCAACTTCTGTGTTCACAGAACTTTGCTAGGCTAAATAAGCCACGCTAAGCCAGGGATATATTGTTGATGTTTGGTCGGCGGCTAAGTCAAGAAAGATACATCCATCCTCTCACTGGCTTCGGGTTCAAGCGCCTGTTTGGGACTGAGTCAAACAAGGCAATCCTAATTGATTTTTTAAACGCCATCTTGCCAGCGCATCACACCATCGTTGATCTCAGCTATCGCAACAACGAGCGCGTTGGTAATACGGCTCTCGACAGGAAAGCTATTTTCGATATCTATTGCAAAAGCGCAAGCGGCGAACGGTTTATCGTAGAAATTCAAAAAGCCAAACAAAACTTCTTCAAAGATCGCAGCGTTTACTACTCCACCTTTCCCATCCAAGAGCAGGCAAAACAAGGCATGTGGGACTTTCAGCTGTCATCGGTCTACACAGTTGGGGTGCTCGACTTCATTTTTGATGATCACAAAGACGACGACACCATCTTGCACACAGTTGAGCTGAGGGACCAAGATTGCAACGTCTTTTGCGACAAGCTGAAGTTTATCTACATAGAGCTACCCAAGTTCCAAAAAAGCGTAGACGAACTAGAGACCCACTTTGATAAATGGCTGTTTTTGCTAAGGCACCTTCCAGACCTCGATGACCCACCCCAAAAGCTTCAGGAAGGCACCTTCAGACAGCTCTTTGAAGTTGCAGAGCTTGCTAACTTCTCTTTTGACGAGCTAGACGCCTACGAAGACAGTCTGAAATATTACCGAGACCTTAATAACGTAGTCAATACTTCCCGCGAAGAGGGCCGCGAAGAAGGCCGTGAAGAAGGCCGTGAAGAAGGTCGCAAAGCAGCCACTTTTGAATTAGTTAGTCGACTGCTGAAAAAGCGTTTTGGTAAGCTGGGTGAATCTGAGCAGGTAGCCATTCAAGCTCTGTCAGTACAAGACTTAGAAAGATTGGCAGAAGACCTACTGGAGTTCTCTACTGCTGACGATTTGGCCATATGGCTAGGGCAAAACGACCTATAGCCGCTGCGATCGCCAACCGTTCTACCCAGACAATCTACCGTTATCGCTCTTGCAAACTGCGCGGGTCTAGCGCATCCCGCAGGCCATCACCCAGCAGGTTGAAGGAGAGCACGGTAATCACAATCAACGCAGCAGGCGGCCAGACCAACCAGGGATTGAGCACCAAGATTTGCGCGTTGGTGCCTGCAGAAAGCATGTTGCCCCAGGAGGGATCGGGTTCCTGAATGCCTAGGCCAATCAGGCTCAAGACGGCTTCGGAGACGATGTAGCTAGGAATAGATAGAGTTGCTGCGATGATGACGTAGGTGGCCGTTTGCGGTAAGACGTGGCGGGTGATGATGTGGAGCGATCGCCCACCCATAGACCGAGAAGCCTGCACAAAGGTCCGCTCCTTTAGCGACAGTACCTCCCCGCGAATCACCCGGGCCAACCCCGCCCAGCCGATGAACGAAATGATCAGAATAATCAGCAAAAACCGCTCTGCGCTATCTAGCTCAGGGGGCAAAATTACCCCTAGCGCGACCAGTAAATAAATAGAGGGAATTGTCATAATCACCTCTACTACCCGCATCAGCACGGAGTCCACGATGCCGCCGAAGTAACCGGAAATGCCCCCCACTAGCAGTCCCAGCGGGAAAGAAATGGCAATCCCGATCAGACCAATACTGAGGCTGATGCGTCCGCCATGCACCAATCGACTAAAGACGTCCCTAGCTGCATTGTCTGTCCCTAGCAGATTGAAATATGCAGGGGTTATTTCTACTGCCGAAACCTCTTCTGTAGAAGCCTCCGCGCCTTCAGCGGCAGTGCTGGAGAGTTCGCGCTCGCCTTCGTCTTCAGCTTCACTGGGCATGGGGCTAGCCGGGCCAACCGTGCCATACAGATGCAAGCTGCTGGGGATGCCCGGAAAAATTTCTAGCTCCGTCATCTGCACCTCACCATCGAAAGAGAAGCGTGTAATAAATGGAATCGTCAGCTCGAACAGTCTGTATTCATCGCCTCCGACAAACAGCCTGAGCGGCGCAGGGCGGCTAAAGTCTCGCTCGATACCGCTACCGCCAGTCTCCACATCTATGGGGCCTTGAATGGTGGGATATACGTGGGGGCCGATGAACTGCCCTGTTTCCTGATTGCGCCAGTACACCTGGGTGGGTGGCAGAAGGGAGGCGTTAGGCTGCTGAGTCAAGGGATTATAGGGCGCAACGAAGTCGGCAAAGATAACCGCTATGTAGAAAATTATCAGCACAATCGCTCCGAAGCGAGCAAGCGGATTGTTTTTTAGCTTATGCCACCAAGACTTGGTTTCCATAGGTGCCCGAAGAGTTAGCGCAGAACAGTAAGTGAGCGTGCAAAGAGCGTGCAGAACTATTTGGACATAAGAGTAGCAGCTATTTTGCAAGTGTGGCTGTTTGATATCTGGTTAGGCCAAACCCACAAAATCGCGTGCCTGCGCAACAATGGGGAATGTTAAAGTTTGTAAATGCAAAAACACTCTTAAGAATTGCCTGATTCGCTATATCCGTATTCGCCATAAGTGCTGACTCGCCCACACCCAATTCGTGACATACCAAAACCTCCAAGACAGTGAAGACAACTCGATAGAGCCCATGCTCGGCGGGTCGAGCCGCGATTCGGCCTCCGCTGCTGAGCAGGGCTTTCTAGAACAACGCACTTCAACCATTGCGCTCGATGGAAGTTCAAAGAAGCGATCGCTCTCCGATTGGGTCAGCGGCCCGAGGGGACTGCTGCTTGGCCTAGGGCTCGGTTTGGGATTGGCACTGGTCGTCACTCAGCTAAGCGCTCAGAGAACTGCGGCCCCGGTTGATGAACCTGCGGTGACAGAGCAAGTCGCCAGCGCCACCGTCACCACCGCTCGCGCGCAGACAGCCCCCATTCAGCAGGCAATTGAGACAACTGGTACGGTGGAGGCCTTGGACCTGCTGGAAATTGCACCGCAGGCCAATGGGCTCCAGATCCGCTCAGTGAATGTGCGTGAGGGTGACCGAGTAAATGCCGGTGAGGTCTTGGCCGTGCTAAACGATTCGGTTTTGCGGAGCCAAATCGAGCAGGCCGAAGCGCAGGTAAATGCCGCCCTTGCAGACGTTGCCCAAGAAGAAGCTAGGGCAGCGCAGGCCAGAGCGTCGCTTGCTGCCGACCGAGAAAATCTTAGCCGCTACGAGTCACTGTTTGCTCAGGGGGCTATCAGCGCGGAAGAACTCACCAGTCGGCGTACCCAGGTGACCACCGCCGAGCAAACGGTAGGCTCTGCCCGGGCCGCCATTGAAAGTGCCAAGGCCACTGTCCGCAGCCGCCAGGCCGACGTCGCCCGGCTAATGACCCAGCTCGACCAAACCCTGGTGATCTCGCCCAGTAGCGGCATCATTGCCGAGAGCAACGCCACCGTTGGGGCTGCGGCCTCTACTAGTACGCCGCTTTTTGAACTGATTGAGGGTGAGCAGCTAGAGCTAGCTGTCAAAATTCCTCAGACTCAGATGGCGAAGGTGAATCCAGGCACCACCGCAAAAATTACCGCTGACTCGGATGCTGCTCTGCAGCTGCAGGGAACTGTGCGCTCGATTGATCCGGTGGTGGACCCGCAGACTCGTCAGGCCACGTTGAAAATTGGTCTGCCGGGCAGTGATCGCCTGCGTCCGGGTATGTTTCTGCAGGCGGCGATTGTCACTGGGACTCGCCAAGGTGTGACTGTGCCTGCTGAAGCGGTGCTGCCCCAGTCCAGCGGGGGCTTTGTGGTGTACACGCTCAATTCGGATGGCACAGTAAGGGCCAATGCTGTGGAGGTGGGCGATCGCATCCCAGCTGCAGGGGACACGCCCGCCAAGATCGAAATCATCTCGGGGCTGCAGGCCAATACGCCTGTGGTCGTCGAAGGGGCGAGCTACGTTCAAGACGGTGATGCGGTCACGGTCGTCTCCGGAGGCGAGGGCTAATGTTTAATATTTCTGCCTGGTCAATCAAGCGACCTGTGCCCACTATCGTGCTCTTTTTGGTGTTGACGGTCACTGGGCTCACCGCCTTTGGGAACCTCGGCATTGATGCCAACCCCAACATCGACGTACCCACCGTACTGGTGGAAGTGGGTCAAACCGGTGCGGGCCCTGAGGAGATGGAGACCCAAATCACCAAAAAAGTAGAAGACGCGGTCGCCGGGTTAGGGGATATCGAATCGCTGACGTCTACCGTCGGCGATGGCAACTCTGAAACGCGGATCGAATTTGCCCTTGGTGTCGATACTGAAAAAGCGACCAACGACGTCCGCGACGCCATTACCCGCATCCGACAGGACTTTCCCCAAGATGCCAGAGACCCTATCGTGCGACGGCTGGATTTCTTTGGCGGTCCAGTGGTGATTTATACCGTGGGGTCTGACCAGCGCTCGGTCGAATCGCTTAGTGACCTGGTAGACAGGGACATTAGCCGCCGGTTGCTTTCGGTCGAAGGGGTTTCTCGGGTGCTCCGAGTGGGCGGTGTCAGTCGAGAGATTCGCGTCGATTTGGATCCCAATCAGCTAAACGCGCTGGGGATTACCGCGACCCAGGTTAACGACCAGATTCGCCAGTTCAATGTGAATTTACCGGGTGGACGTAGCGATATTTCGGGCGCAGAGCAGGGCATTCGGACCTTGGGTAGCGCGGCGACGGTAGAGGAGCTGCAGACGCTACAGATTGTGTTGCCCAGTGGCAGCACGGTGCCCCTGAGCAGCTTGGGAACGGTCAAAGACGATTTTGCCGAAGTTCGCCAGCTGGCTAAGCTCAACGGCGAGCCAGTGGTGGGCTTTCAGGTCTTTCGCAGTCGGGGCAGTGTCGTTGTCTCTGTTGAGGAAGGGGTTCAGGAGGCCGTTGCAGATCTGGAAAACACCCTGCCAGAAGACATTGTGTTCCAGCGGACGTTTACCCAAGCGACTGACATTCGCGATTCGTATCAGGCCTCTATCGATGCCTTAGTGTTGGGCTGCATTTTAGCGGTGGTGGTGGTTGGCCTCTTTTTGCGCAACTGGCGGACGACGCTGATTACGGCAACGGCGCTACCGCTGTCGATTATTCCGACCTTTTTGGTGCTGCAGGCGCTGGACTACACGCTCAACAGCATGTCTCTGCTGGCGCTGACTTTGGCTGTTGGCAACCTGGTCGACGATGCGATTGTAGAAATTGAAAATACAGAGCGACACATTCAGATGGGGAAGTCGCCCTTTCAGGCGGCGCTCGATTCTACGGCAGAGGTTGGGCTAGCTGTGGTCACGACCACGGCGACCATTGTGGCGGTGTTTATTCCTGTGGCTTTCATGGGCGGCGTGCCCGGTCAGTTTTTCAAGCCATTTGGCGTCACGGTGGCGGTGGCCACGATGTTTTCGACGCTGGTGGCCCGGTTAGTGAGCCCGATGATGGCCGCTTATTTGCTCAAGCCTGCCCAGCCGAAGACGGATGAAAATACGGTGCAGGCTGCGGACGGGCTGAGGTTTTCGCGGCGGCTGTTGCCCTATCACCAGTTGCTGAACTCTGCGCTGAGCCACCGGCTGATTACGGTGGTATTGGCTCTTTTGTTTTTCATTGGCAGTGTGAACCTGTCGAGGTATATTCCTACGGGACTGTTTGAATCGGGCAATACCAGCCGAACGTCGGTGAGCATTTCGCTGCCACCTGGATCGCCCCTGGAGAAGACGGCGACTGTGAGCGATCGCGTCACTGAACTACTGTTGGCAAACCCCGCCACAGAGCGAGTCTTTATGACGACCGAGCCAGATAGTGCTGCTGCCTCAATACAGCTCAAGCCCAAAGATGAGCGGATAGAGCGTCAGGAATACGAAAAGGCGCTGCGGGCGCAATTTCAGGCCATTCCCGGCGCTCGAATTAACTTTCAAAGTCAAGGGGCGGGTGGGAGTAAGTCCATTGAAATCGTTCTTACTGGCGAAAATCCCGACCTCCTGACCCAAACGGCCCAGGACTTAACCCAGCAAATGCGACAGGTGCCGGGCCTAGTAGAAGTAAGTTCGACGGCGGCCCTCGTGAAGCCAGAGGTCTTGATTCGGCCTGATTCTAGGCGGGCGGCAGACTTGGGCGTCTCAGTGAGCAGCATTGCCAGAACCGCGTCTTTGGCAACTTTGGGCGATACGGAGAGCAATCTGGCTGACTTTGACGTGGGCGATCGCCAAATCCCAATTCGAGTACGGCTAAATCCCGATGCGATCGCAGACCTCAGCACCCTCGAAAATCTTCAGGTACCCGGCCAAAATGGGCAGCTGGTGCCGCTGATCTCTGTGGCAGATATTGAGTTTGGTAGCGGTCCGGCCCAGATCGACCGGTTCAACCGTTCTCGCCAGGTAACCGTAGGCGCGAACCTGCAGGGCATTACCTTAGGGCAAGGCATCGCAGCCGTTGATGCGCTGCCGGTGATGCAAAACATGCCAGCTGGGGTGAGAGAGCAGCCAACGGGCGATGCAGAAATTCAGCAAGAGGTCTTTAGCCGATTTGGCCTTGCCTTGGGAACAGCGGTGCTGATGATTTACGCGGTGCTGGTGCTGCTCTACAACGACTTTCTGTATCCGCTGGCTGTGATGGTAGCGTTGCCGCTGTGCGTGGGTGGCGCGCTGATGGGGCTGCTGATCGCTCAAAAGCCGCTGGGGCTGTTTGCGCTGATTGGCATGGTGCTGTTGATTGGCCTTGTGACCAAAAACTCTATTTTGCTGGTGGACTACGCGCTGCTGGCAATGAAAGCAGGAAAGTCAAGGCGACAGGCCGTCATCGAAGCAGGCATTACCCGGCTAAGACCCATCTTGATGACGTCGATCTCGACGGTGGCAGGGATGGTGCCCATTGCCCTAGAGCTAGGTGCAGGCGGAGAGACCCGCAGCCCGATGGCGATCGCAGTCATCGGCGGCTTCTCGACCTCCACCTTGCTAACCCTCGTCGTGGTTCCCGTATTCTTCACCTACATCAGCAGCGCCCGTAGTAAAACGGCTAGGGTCCTTAGCCGAGCGACGGGAATTGGCCGCGAATCCCAAGCTCCCAAAGAGCTTGGGAAAAAGTTTGGTCAGCGGGCCGTCTCTTAGCCAAAAAGCCAAGCCGAAAATTCATGAATCGCCAGGGACACCATAGTCTCTGACGCATTCATCCTAAGAGACACCCACAATCCGTCCACCCAGCCTACACAAATTAGCGAACAGTGCTGTAAAGTCACAGATCATCAAGCACGCAGATCCGCCTTTATTCATCATGTCTCTTATTCGTCATTGGAAAAAATTTCTGGCGCTCGCCCTGGTTGGCCTGCTTTCGAGCTGGCTCATCAGCTGCGGTAGCGGCGACGTCTCCTCCTCAGACAGCTCATCGGGCAATGCCGAAGTCGAATTTTGGACCATGCAGCTATCGCCCAAATTTGACGACTATTTCAACACGCTGATTGGTGAGTTCGAGTCGGAAAATCCCGGTATAGCCGTCAACTGGGTGGACGTGCCCTGGGCCGATATGGAAACCAAAATCCTCGCGGCCGTTTCGGCAGGCAATGCCCCCGACGTGGTAAACCTCAACCCAAATTTTGCCTCGCAGCTGGCATCTAGAGGCGCTTGGCTCACCCTAGATGACAAGCTCACCGAAGAACAAAAGGCGGTCTATCTGCCCAAAATCTTTGAAGCGACACAGCTCAATGGAGATAGCTTTGGCTTTCCGTGGTATCTCACCACGCGCATAACGCTGTACAACACCGATATTTTCGAGGCTGCTGGGGTGACAGAGCCGCCCGCCACCTTCGAAGAACTCGCCGACGTCGCTAAGCAAATCAAGGAAGAAACTGGCAAGTATGCCTTCTTTATCAGCTTTGTGCCAGAAGATGCGGCTGATGTGCTGCAGTCTTTTATTCAGATGGGGGTTCCCCTAGTAGATGAGGCTGGTAACGCCGCCTTCAATACGCCCGAGGGAAAAGCCGTCTTTCAGTACTGGACCGATTTGTATCAGCAGGAGCTGCTGCCTCGTGAAGTGCTTACCCAAGGGCATCAGCAGGCAATTCAGCTCTACCAGTCTGGTGAAACGGCTATCTTGGCCTCCGGTCCAGATTTTCTGAGCAATATCGAGACCAACGCGCCCGATATTGCCGCAGCTACAAAGAGTGCACCTCAAATTAGCGGCAGCACGGGTAAAAAGAATGTGGCTGCGATGGATTTGGTCATTCCTGAGTCGACCGATGTGCAGGAAGCCGCGCTCAAGTTTGCCCTGTATGTGACCAACGATGAGAATCAGCTGGCCTTTGCCCAAGAGGCAAACGTGCTGCCCTCAACGGTGAATGCATCGTCTGATAGCTACTTCACAGACAAAGCCAATGCAGAGTCTCCTGTGGAAGTCGCTCGCTCTGTGAGCGCTAGCCAGCTAGAGGATGCAGCTGTGCTGGTCCCCGCTATGGAAGATGCCAAAGTGCTGCAGAAGGTCATTTACGACAATTTGCAGGCCGCTATGCTCGGTGACAAAACCGTGGATGAAGCAGTGGCCGATGCCGCTAGCGAATGGGATAACCGATAAGTCTGGGTCGCGTGATTCAGTGTCTACCCACGGACTGCTCTCAAACCAACAGCCGGTCATTCTCATACCCTTTGAAAAATCAAAGGTAGGGAATGACCGGCTGTTGGTCTTCTGATGGGTGTTGTCTTAGCTGCGGAGTAACCTACAGCGTAAGCTGAGGCCTAAGCAGGGACAGCAGCGGGCAGATAGCCCATTTCTTCCATCTTGGCGATGACTTTGTCTACGCTCTCATCCAGGGTTTCCTTGTGGGTTTCGCAATTTACCTCGGGATTGGTGGGCGGCTCGTAGGGGTCGCTGATGCCGGTAAACTGCTTGATTTCTCCAGAACGAGCCTTGGCGTACAGACCTTTTACGTCGCGGGCTTCGCACACTTCTACTGGCGCGCTCACGTACACCTCAATAAAGTCACCGATGCGATCGCGCACTTCTTCTCGAATCGCCTTGTAAGGAGAAATGGCCGCCACCAGCACGATCACACCGTTGCGCGTCAGCAAATCGCACACAAAGCCGATCCGGCGAACATTGGTATCGCGATCTTCTTTGCTAAAGCCCAGTCCTTTGGTCAGGTTAGTTCGCACGATGTCGCCATCGAGGACCTCAAGCTTTACTCCCCGCTCCCGCAGCTTGGCAGTGAGCGCGTCGTTAATGGTGGTTTTCCCTGCGCCGCTAAGCCCAGTAAACCAAACGGTGACACCACGTTGTTCTGATGACATTGATATTGACCTCCTAACGGTCTTTCTAACAGTCTTTTCTAACGGTTTTAGTTGCGGGTTTTACCAGATGGAGGGCACCGGCAGGCCCAGGGAAATTGCAATTGAGATATGTACAATCAGGCGCTTATAAAAGGTTCCCTACATGCCGTATAGCCAAATGGCCAGCGGTGGGGTAATTACCGTCATAATTAAGCTGAGCGGCCCACCCACCTTCAGGAAATCGAGAAAGCGATAGCCTCCAGCTGCGTAAACCATCGTATTTGTTTGATACCCAATTGGTGTCATGAAGCAATTGGACGCGGCAAATGTGATGACAAAAATCACCGTCAGAGGGTTGAGGCCGATAGACTGAGCCACCTGAGCGCCAATGGGCAGCAGCAAAATGATAGAGGCATTATTCGATAATACGGCGGTCAAGAGCACCGTCAGTATGTAGATTAGGGTAAGCATCCAGTACCCAGATAAATTTCCGCTCGCCTGGACTAGCTGATTGGCCAGCCATTCGGTCGCACCAGAGTTTTGCATGGCCGTGCCCAGCGGAATCAGGCAGGCCAATAAGAAAATCACGTCCCAGCGGACGGCCTGATAAAGTTCCCCTGGCTTCAGACAGCCTGTGAGCACCATAATCACAACCCCAGCCAGTGCCGACACCAAGATGGGATAGTTCGTCGTAGCAGCCACGCCGACCACAGCAAGCCCAATGAAGAGCGCGATATAGGCCTTGTTTGTTCGCAGCGTTTCAAGATCGCGCTGCTCTAGCACCAGTAGGTTGCGGCTGGTTTGCATACCGACCAAGCTTTGCTTCGGACCCTGCACGAGGAGGAGATCGCCAAAGCGCAGCGGAATTTTGCCCATGCGATCGCGCACCAGCTCTTGCCCTCGACGAATCGCCAGCACCGTCACGTTGTAGCGCTGCCGAAACCGCAGATCTTTGAGCGTGGATCCCACCAGGTTAGAGTTTGCAATCACCAGCGCCTCGGCAATGCCTTCTTCTTCGCTCAAGTCCCCCTGCCAAGACTTCTGGCCAAACTGCACATCTGGCAAAATTTCTAGCCCCTCGCTCTCACGGATTTTTAGCAGGTCTTGCTTGCCGCCCCGGGCTAGCAAAATATCGCCAACAGCCAGAGTTTTATCGGCCAGCGGCTGGGGAAAGTGAGCGTTATTGCGAATGATTTCGAGCACGTCGACATCGAAGCGGCGCTGCAGCTGACTGCCATTGAGGGTCTTGCCCACTAGGCTAGAGCGCGGCGTAATCACCACCTCGCTGACGTAATCTTTCATACCGTACTTTTGGCTCAGGCCGCGATCATCCGTCTGTCGGTTTGGCATGAGCCACGGGGTCACAAATGCCAGATAGCCCAGTCCAATGGCAAAGGTGATGATGCCTAGCGCAGTGAACTGAAACAGCGAAAATTCCCCAAATCCCAGATCGGCTGCCAGGCCACTGGCCAAAACACTGGTGGATGTCCCAACGACGGTAATCATGCCACCGAGAATGGTCGCGAAGGAAAGAGGCATTAGCAGTTTGGACGGAGAAATGCGTTGCTGCTGGCAAAAATCTTCAACAATGGGTAAGAAGACGGAAACAACGGCGGTATTGTTCACCAGCCCCGACATTGGTCCAACGATCAGCCCTAGCGCGATGATCTGACGGCTGAGCCGCTTACCTCCCCACTGAATCATCCAGCTGCTCGCCTGCTGCAAGATACCTGTGCGAGCCACCCCCGCACTTAAAATAAACATCGCCATAACGGTAATCGTTGCCGGGTTGCTGAAGCCGGCAATCCCTTCTTCGGGGGTGACCTGCCTAAGCAAAACCAGCGCCACCATCACCCCCAATGCCGTGATATCAGCCGGAAATCTTTCGACAATAAAGAGCACGAGGGCAACAACCACCACACTCAAAGTTAAAGCGATGCTCATAGGAATGGGGGATACAAAGGATCTCGGCGATGCGCGTGTCAGGTACGGGTTGTCAGGGAAAGAACACGCCGCGCAGAATACTGCCAAACAAAGCGATGGATCTGCAAGGTGCCAGGCTAGGTTTTAGCTAGCGATGGTCGGTGACTTTACTGAGGCGCTGCCCGAGGCACTGGCTGAAATGCTAGTGGTCAATAGCTGCGTCCTCTCAGCATCAAGCTTCGGCTGCAGATACAGATTTTCTAGCAGGACGGCGCCACCGGCAATCCACGGGGGGACGATGAGCGCACCGATAATGCCCAATACCTGTGTGCCCCCTAAGACGGCCAACAGCTGATACAGCGGATGGATACCCACCGAAGAGCCGACCAGCAGCGGGTCAAGAATGTAGGTTTCGATATTTTGAATGATGATGTAAAACAAGATCACCCACAGCACCAGCCAGCCCCCTTGAGGAATCACAATCACCAGGGCTGGGATAGCGCCCAGGATCGGACCGAGAAAGGGAATTAGATTGGTCACACCCGCGATCGCACCCAAGCCAATGGCAAAATCTTTCAACCCTAACAGGCTCAACCCAACCCCCGTCACCAAGGCCAGCGTCGCCGAAACGATTAGCCGCCCGCGAATGTAGCCGCCAATGCGATCGCCGATAGTCGGCAGCTGCTGACTCACCCGCTGGTCCCAGGGCTGAGGTAGCAACCTCACAAAGTTCGTTGTCAGCGTGCGGCTGTCGGCCAGCATGTAGCCCGAGATAAAGATGGCCAGCACCAGGCTTAGCAAGGTACCCAAAATATCTGTCGTCAGGTTAAACGAGCGCAGGGCCACCTGACGCGTCGAACGAATGGCCCAAGCGGCGATCCCCTGCACGTCTAGCTGGTCAAATACCTGCGTGGTAAAGTCCGGGCGACTATCGTTAAACGAGAGCGCCCAAGCCTCTGCCTGCGTGCTCGCCTTGCGCAAAAGCAGCGGCAGCTGGCGAATCAGCAGCTGAATCTGGTCTAAGACGGTCGGGCCAATTAGCAGCACAACGCCCGTTAGGGTGCTAAAAATGGCCACATAGGTGAGCAGCGCGCCGAGCCAGCGAGGCACCCGGTACTGCTCTGCCCAAGCGACAATCGGCGCAATCGAGCAGGCCAGCACCACGGAGATCATCACCAGCAGCAGCAAACCTCGCAGCTGCCAGCCAATAATCGCCGCTGCGATCGCAGCAAAAACAATAAAGACGCCGCTAATCGAAATAGACAGTCTCTGTTCAGAAGCCATGATTGATGTCTAATCACAAGCTAAAGGGTATACCGAAACTGGTCTATCAACATACCGGGCATCCACATGCCTCCTAGCGATCGCCGGTCATAGGTTCCCACCGCCGGTAAAAACGTCTGCTGACAGGTCAGGTCAACCAGCCCCTCTCCCAAAAACCGGTAGAGATTGTCATCGAAGCGTAGGTTTTCAATTGGCGCTACCAGCTCACCCGCCTCGATCCAAAAGCAGGCATAGCGAGTCATGCCTGTCATGCGCCCAGCGCTCAGATCGCTCCAGTTTAGGTAGTGCAGATTTGAGACATAGAGGCCCGTATCTAGCGTTGTGAGAATGTCCGCTTCTTTGAGCTGGCCCGGTGCAACGGTGGGTGCCCGCATCGATTCATCTTGGTTGGCCCCGTTGCTACGCTTGCCATATTCCTTCGCGCTACGGCTGTTTATCAGCGCATTAGCCCACTGGCCTTGGTGAATAATCGGCAGCTGAGCAGGCGAAATTTCCCCGCCGTCATTGAATCGGGGGAGCCCCATCCGCTGAAAGTCTTCTCCCAAAGAAAACTTCTCAGACAGCTGTGCCTGCCCCTGCTCCAATTTTTCGAAGGCGCTGCTGCCCTGACGCAGCGCCGCTTCGCCTAGGCCACCCCCCCAGATGATCGTGTCGATGATGTCGGCGACCGCAGCCGGTGCCAGATAGGTGCGATAGCAGCCCCTCGGCACCGACATCGCGGGCTGCGACAGTCGCTCTAGCTGCGCTTGAGTGGCGGCAATATTTTGCAAATAGTCCTGCTCGGCCCAGTGCCGTCCGGCTAGTGTGCCCTTGACCGCTTGATTTGCGCGCGACCCAAAGAGGGAGTAGTCCAGCGTAAAGGAGGGCGTTTCAAACCAGTGCTGTTTGCCCGCACTGTCTGCATAGGCGCGGTAGGCACGGCCACCGGCATACATCCCCGAAAAGTCAAGCCCCTGCACGGGCGATAGTAGCGTGTTTGCGATCGCTGCTTGAGGCAAAAGACGCCCGCTGTGCACTTCGCGGGTCTGCGGATTGCTGTGCTGACTGAGTGTTGGCGTTACCAGGTAGGGATCGGGGGGCAGGAGGGGCAGCTCTTCAGTCAGCTGAGCGACTGAAGCTTGCATCAGTGCCCAGTCTGCAGAGAAATCACCACAAAAGGGGAGCGTGATTGCTGCTGTGCGATCGCCCGTCATCAGGGTCAAACGCATCTGGCCGTCTTTGACCTGACCGGTTTGGCGCACCCTGGCACCGTTAAACCGGGTAAACTGACTCTCTTCTCCCGAGAGCACCACAGTAAAAGCAGTTTCTGAGCGAGGAGCAAGGTGATTACCTAGCGCCTCAGTTAGCTGCTTGAAGGCTGCTTCCTCGGCGCTGACAGGAAAAGCCTGATGCTCGCGCTTTTTAGGAGCGGTTTGCCGGGCGGCGACGCCCACGGCAGACCCCACCTGTTGCGAATAATCCACTTCTTGCAATGTCATGCGCCAGCACCCCCAAAGACTTCAATATTTTCAAAGGCACAGGCCGGTGAGGCATGCCCGACTCGAATGAGCTGATTCGGTTCGCCTTTCCCGCAGTAGGGCGTCCCGTAGACTTTCAGGGTTTGGCCATCGCCTACTTGCCTGAGGCTACGCCAAAAATCTGGCGTTGTGGCCCGGTAATTTGGATTCTTCAGCGGGGTCGTCAGCTGCCCGTTTTCAATTTTGCGGGCATATTCACAGCCAAACTGAAACTTATGGCGCTGATCGTCGATAGACCAAGAGCGGTTGGACTCCATATAAACCCCGTTTTCGATGCTGCCAATCATCGCTTCAAAGCTCGTTTCGCCAGGCTCTAGGTTGATATTGGCCATGCGGTCAATGGCGGGTCGGTTCCAGCTACAGGCGCGGGTGCAGGCCACCCCGGGTACCTTGAGCCGGGTTTGGCTTTCGAGTCCGCCAAGCCCCCGCTGCAAAACGCCATTTTCAATCAGGTATTGCTTTTCGGCAGGTACGCCTGCATCGTCAAATCGGTAGCTGGCCAGCTCTTCGGGCACGGTAGCATCGAAGGTTACGTTCATCAGCGGCGAGCCGTACACCATCTGGCCAAAGTCTTCTGGCCGCACAAAGCTTCCCCCCGCGTAGTTCCGCTCATCTCCCAAAATTCGGTCGAGCTCTAGCGGATGCCCAACGCTCTCGTGGAGCTGCAGCATCATTTGGTCAGGTGCCAGCACCAGGGTGGTCGTTTCGTCTGGACAGTCAGGCGCGTCCAATAGCGCCACTGCCTGTTCGCCAACTAGGTGAGCACGCTCCCAGAGCTGGTCGGTATTCCAGCGTTCCCAGCCTCCCTGGTAGCTGCGGGCCAGATAGCCATTATCGGTGCGGGTTTGGGTCACGCCAGGGGCGCTGGCCACCGCACTCAGATGCCCTTCTATCAGAGATAGTCGCTGATGCAGTTGGGAGCCATTGCTACTGACAAACCAGGTATCGACCTCGTGGGTGCGAGCGATCGCACTCGTCTGCATAATTGCCGCTGACACTTTGAGCTGCGCGCACAGCTGACGAAGCAGGTCATTGATTTCGGCGGCGCTCAGACTATCGAAGGGTTGCGTGCAGGGTGACTGATATGAGCCAATCACGGGCGGACGAACTGTCGTGGTGAAGTGATGAATTGCCCATTTGCTGGCTGCGATCGCCTGTTGGTAAGCCTGTTGTACAGCGGCCTGAAGTGAGTCTGCCGTCAGCAGGTTCGTGGCGCTATAGCCAAACTGTCCATTGGCCAGCACTTCGACCATAGCCCCCTGACTGAGCCCACGTTCGTTTTGCTGCGGGAAGCCATCTCGCATGGCTCGCCAAGTGCTGGCCTCTCGTACAGCCCGAATACCAATCCAATCAGCCGGAACACTAACTCTTTCGAGGGCAGCGATAAGATTCCCAATCATAAAACCTTTGAGACGATGAGTAGATGCGGATGCGCATGTGCATAGCGAGTAACGGCATAGCAAGTGACGGTAAGAGGGCTCCGCTACCTAGTATTGCTTAATGCTGCTGTCTAAGTGACGTTTTCTCAGTATGTGAAGTGTCGAATGTATCCTCTTCTCCCTTCTTATTTACCCAGATTGATGGCTCAACCTTGTAAATATCGAAAAAATGGGAATGCTTTAATATTTTATTTTAAAAAGTATTTGATCATTTTTTTATTTGAAGCTAATCTTTGTTTGTGCATTTTGATTCTTTAGAAAGTTTTATTTCAAGTAAGTCTTTGTTTTATAAACTTATGGATATTGATGATCTAGACAGGCGGATTCTTTCAGCACTTGCGTTGGATGGACGCGTAAAGTGGTCGGCCTTAGCCGAGGCTTTCGGCGTCTCGGCACCTGCGATCGCAGATCGCGTCCGCAGACTGGAGCAAGCATCTCTATTACGGGGCTATACCGCTGAGCTAAATGCAGAGGCCTTGGGCTTCGCACTCACCGCGTTCGTCACCGTAACACTAGAGCACCCTCAATATCGAGCGGACTTTGTCGACTATGTGCAGGCGCAGGCCCAGATTCTCTCTTGCCACCATGTCACCGGCGAGGGCGATTACCTCATGAGAATTTGCTGCCGGTCTACCGCTGAGCTAGAGCACATCCTCAGCGAAGAGCTAAAGCGCCTTCCAGGCATTCAGCAAACCCGGACTGCGATCGCACTGAGCGCCGTGAAAGATACCCGCTCGCTGCCTATCGAATCGCTGCCGTAGAACGCTGTCATCAGGAAGCCATCAGAAAAAGGAGACAACAGATGTTGCTATTTGCCTGGATAAAAGGCGTTGTGATGGGGCTTGCGGTCGCCGCGCCCGTCGGCCCTATTGCACTCCTATGCATTCGTCGCACCCTGGCCCGGGGCCGGTGGGTTGGGCTTATTTCTGGCTGTGGCGCGGCCACTGCCGACGGACTCTACGGTGTTGTGGCGGCCTTTGGCCTCAGCGCTATTGCCGACCGCTTGATAGACAATACGACCTATCTTAAGCTCGGCGGCGGCCTATTTCTCTGCTATCTGGGCCTGTCTACCTTCTTTGCCAAGCCGCTGACAACCGAGCATGCGTCAGCCTCTTTTTCCTCGCCTTCAGAGGCAACTACTTTGCCTTTGCTAGCAGCCTACTCATCTACGCTTGCCTTAACGCTTACAAACCCGGCGACTATCCTTTCTTTCATTGCCATCTTCGCCGGTCTCGGTATTACGCAGACTGCCTACCTATCTTCTGTAACCCTTGTAATTGGCGTATTTACGGGCTCGGTGCTGTGGTGGTTGGTGCTAGTGTCAGGGGTGGCCTATCTGCGCAACCGGCTAACGCCCCAGCGACTCTCCCAATTCAATCGGTGGTCTAGCAAAGCCTTTGGCCTACTGATTATGGGGTTTGGCATTGTTGCGCTGGTGGCGTAGTTTGCTGTATTTAGAGGTCCTGTCAGAAAGACACACGCGAAAGCGTTAACTCTTTGTCAGAATCTGTTTGAAAGCATGGTTTTAATCAATCAGCATCAGAGAAGACTCTTGACAGCGGCAGCTGCCCTGGCTCTGGTTCTTTGGCTGTTTGTAGGTGCAGTCGATGGGGATCGCGATCGCTGGCGAGGTGCCCCCGTGCAGGCCCAGTCACTCCAAGAGCTGCAAAAGCAGCGCGACCAAATCGACGAACAGCTCGAAGTCTACACCGATACAGACGAGCGCTACCAAAAAGCCGAAGACCGCGCCAATCAAACCCTACGCGATCTGTCTCAAACGATTCAAAGCACTGATAGCTGGATTACCAACACCGAGTTTCAGCTAGCGGAAGCAGAGCGGCAGCTGGCCTACCTAGAAGCCGATCTTGCCCGCAATCAGCAGGACTATGAAGATGCTCGGGTCGCTGTTGTAGGTCGGTTGCAGTTCATGCAGCGCCAGCAGGCCGCACAGGGGTGGGCACTCCTCCTCCAAAGCCAAAACCTCAACGATTTCTTAGACCGGCGATATCGGCTCAAACAGGTCTACAAAGCAGACCGAGCCACCTTGGTCGCACTAGATGAAAAATCTTCAGAAATCGTGGCCCAACAGGCGGGCGTCGAGCAGCAAAAGAACTCAATTGCGCTTTTGCGTCAGCAGTTGCTCGTGAGCCGCGATCAGTACACTGCGCAGGTTCAGCAGCAGGCCGGTATGATGGCCCGCCTACAGCAAAACCGAGGTGCCCTCGCTGCAGCTATCGACCAGCTAGACAGAGAATCAGACGAAATTACGACCCTCATCTTGGAGCGGGTGGCTACAGCAGAAGCCGCTGAACGCAAAATCGCCATGGAGGAAGCCCTGCGAGCGGCCCGGGCCTCCGGCAAAATGCTGCGACCGAGCTACGGACCCATTACCAGCCGGTTTGGCAGCCGATACCATCCTGTACTGGGCTACAGCCGTTTCCACGCAGGCACAGACTTTGGCGCAGAACACGGCACCCCCATCCAGGCCGCTGAGATGGGCATCGTTATCTTTTCAGGGTGGTATGGCGGCTATGGCAACGCCGTAATTTTAGACCACGGCGGTGGCCTGACGACGCTCTATGCCCATGCCAGTCGGCTCAATGTCTCCGAGGGCGACACCGTCCGCAAAGGCGATGTGATCGCGGCCATCGGGACAACCGGACTCTCTACAGGGCCGCATCTACACTTCGAAGTGCGCCGCGCCGGTGAGCCAGTCGACCCGATGACGTTTCTCTAGCGGGGTCAGGTTAAATCCATAGGCTCAGCTCTATGAATCATCCTTCTAGATGGTGTTGCGGGCGGAGGTAGGCTGACTTTTTGGCAGCAGGCAAGATAGTCTATGGCTATGAAATATCAGTTCCTTCGTTCGCTCGCTGCGACAATTGGCCTAGCCTCATGCCTGCACGCGGTGTCCTTACCTTCTACGGCGGCAGACCTGCCGGACGTTGATACCAGTGACGAGTCAAGCGCAGAAGTCACTGCTGAGGACGCGCCCACTGCCCCGCTCAATCTGACGCCAGAGGTCATTGAGCAGAGCCCAGTGCTACAGCGCTGGCTAGAGTCAGTGCCCGATATTCGTGAAGATATTCGCCGTGACCCTAGCTTTGTCACTCGTCTACAGCTGGGCTACAGCTATTTCCCTTCTTCAGATGGCACAAGCGGCTTTCTTGTAGGCGTCGAAGATCTTTTCATTGGTCAAACCCCGCTAACGGTCAGCGGCGACTATCAGCAAAATTTTGAGGGCGATCGCACGGCCTACGGCGCAAACCTTCACTACTATCTCTTCCCGCTAGGCGACTACTTCAACCTGTCACCGATTTTGGGTTACCGCCACGCCGAGTCTGCTGAAGACTACAACATTGACGGTGCTCAGGTCGGCATTAGGGTTCGCGTAGTGCCTTCTCGCACTGGCGCAGCCGATTTTACAATCGATCAGTCTTGGGTCGTGGGTGATAGCGAAACGCTGAACGTGACCCATCTAAATTTTGGCTACGCCATCACTCAAAGACTGCGCCTCTCAACTGATTTGGAATGGCAGAGCACATCAGATGAGGGCGACTCTCGGGTCGGGCTCAACCTTGAGTGGCGGCTATGACCACTAATAGAGACAGCAAGCATGCGAGCTGCCCAAGTGATCGCAGACCGCAGATGTAGCCGCCGAGATCACCCAGAATGCATAATATAAAGCGCAGATAAGAAGATAAAAGGGTCCAACCATGGCCAAACCCACCCAGGCTCACATCACCAAAGTGATTCCAAAGCGAGAAAGTGCTTTTATGCGCGATCGCACCCTCAAGCAAACCGAATACTACATGGGTGCAAAACTGCTCGAAGTCGGCGTCAACCCCAACAAAGACGTCATCTATCGCTGGAAAACCCTCGACAAAGGCGATAAAGAAGAATGGACCTACAGTGCCTACTGGGGAGACTCACGCGCCAAAATCGAAGCAGAAGAAGCCTCTTAAACTGCGTTTTGGACCGCCTTGCGACTCTACGCTTTTGGTCTGAGGGTTACCGGACCGAAGTGTACTCTTTCGTTCCTAGCTATCTACTTCTCTACCCTTAATTTCAGCGGTTTCTAGCAGTAGCTCAGTCTCTATCGGCTGGTTGTAAAGCACCATTGTAGTCGTGCTATTTTGCTCGAATCCAATCCGCTCATAGAAGCGTCGCTGATGCGTCGTCATCAAATAAGTCCGCTCAACCTTACTCATATATGGATGGGCAATCAGCGTTTCCACCAGCCGACGCCCAAGGCCAGCACCCTGATAGTCTGGGTGAATAACCACATCCCAAATCGTGGCGCGAAAAATACCGTCCGATGTGGCCCGGCTAAACCCAATGAGCCGATCTCCCTGCCAAGCAGTCACCACGGGTTTGCTGTGGGCGATCGCCCTAGCCATTTCCTCCGGTCGCCTCGCCTTAGCCCAGAAGGCCGCCACCCGAAAAAGCTCACAGAGTTGGCAAAGCTGTTCGCCATCTAGAACATCCGTGTATCGAAACTGAATATACCGACTATCCATAGAGCTGGCCATAGAATAAGAAACCCTTTCGTCAGGGCGTATTTCGGAGGTATTGCAGGCGTATCTCCAGCAAAATACATTCAAGACGACGCCGAGTGCCTCCATTACAATAATTCTTCTGTATCCTAGATGACTGCTGTACAAGTAAGGTTTTCATGACTTTGAAAGCCTCACCGGGCCACTATCAATACATGCATCTAACGAAATCCGACTCAAAAGTTTCTAAATCCGGGATTATTTATGCTCTTTCGTAACTTTTGGCGCGGTGGTCTTGTGCCTTTTGGCATCAGCATTCTGTTGAGCGTTTTACTCGGAATGGGGGTGGCAAGGGCCACAGAGCCTTCCTATGGCATGGTTGACCCGGTTGCTGCTCGCGACGAGGCTGGCTACAGCGTCTATGTCGAAAACTGCGCTACCTGTCACGTGGCCCTGCCCCCTGCCGTCCTGCCAAGAGAAACCTGGCAAACGCTCGTCACCGATACAGCACACTACGGCGTCACGCTGCAGCCCTTCTCCCCATTTGACCAGCAGCTGATGCTGAGCTATTTGCACACCTACTCCCGCTCGCGGGGCAGCCGTCCCACCCCCTATCGGCTCAAAGATTCTGCCTATTTTCAAGCCCTGCATCCTGGCATAGCCCTACCGCAACCCCTCAACCTGAGAAGCTGCACAACCTGTCATGCCACAGCCACCGAGCAGAACTATCGCGGTGCCATTTCGCAGTAGCACGGCAGGTAGAACAATGGCGTCAAAGGCCACTGAGCGAAGAATTGATGATGCCGCAGTGACCATTCCGAAGTAATATCGTTGGGCGCTGTAGGGATACCCGCCAACCATCCCACCTTTCAGCGGGGTAAGCTCACCCTATAAGATTAGATCCAGATACAATTAGCTACGGGGTCCCTAGTGCGCCTCGATAGTCCTATCTTTTCTGCCCGTTCTTTTTTGTGGCCTGACATGCTAAAAAAACTTTTTGGCGACCCTAATACTCGCAAGCTCAAAAGGTACCAACCTGATATCAAAGAAATAAACCTGCTGGAAGAAGAAGTGCAGGCGCTTTCTGATGATGAGCTTGCCGCCAAGACAGATGAGTTTAGGCAGCGGCTACAGGACGACGAAGATTTAGACGACATCTTGACCGAGGCGTTTGCCGTGGTCAGAGAGGCTGCTAAGCGGGTTTTGGGCATGCGCCACTACGACGTGCAGTTGCTCGGCGGTATGGTCCTCCACGACGGCCAAATTGCCGAGATGAAAACTGGAGAAGGCAAAACCCTGGTTTCTACCTTGCCCGCCTACCTCAACGCCATTTCTGGCAAAGGCGTCCACATTGTCACCGTTAATGACTATCTAGCCCGCCGCGACGCTGAGTGGATGGGTCAGGTGCACCGCTTCTTGGGCCTTAGCGTGGGCCTTATTCAGCAGGGCATGAGCCCGACTGACCGAAAGAAAAACTACGCCTGCGACATCACCTACGGTACCAACAGCGAGTTTGGCTTCGACTACCTGCGCGACAATATGTCGACACAGATGTCAGATGTTGTACAGCGCCCCTTCAACTTCTGCGTCATTGACGAAGTCGACTCAATTTTGGTCGATGAGGCCCGCACGCCGCTGATCATTTCAGGCCAAGTAGAGCGCCCCGGCGAAAAGTACACCAAAGCCGCAGAAGTTGCCGCTCAGCTCGAAGGCGATGAGGTCGACTATGAGGTCGATGAAAAGGCTCGCAACGTCTTGCTGACTGACGAAGGCTTTGAGAAGGCAGAGAACTTGCTGAACGTTAAAGATCTCTTTGATCCGAAAGATCCCTGGGCGCATTACATCTTCAATGCGATTAAGGCGAAGGAACTCTTTACTAAAGATGTCAACTACATCGTCCGTAACGGTGAGATCGTTATTGTCGACGAATTCACCGGGCGTGTTATGGCCGGTCGGCGATGGAGTGACGGCCTGCACCAGGCCATCGAAGCTAAAGAACACGTGGAGATTCAGCCAGAAACACAGACCCTGGCCTCTATCACCTATCAAAACTTTTTCTTGCTCTACCCCAAGCTTTCTGGCATGACGGGTACTGCCAAAACGGAAGAAGCAGAGTTCGAGAAAATCTACGAGCTAGAAGTCACGATCATCCCTACGAATAGGCCTACGCAGCGACGCGACCTGCCCGACGTGGTGTACAAGACTGAAAACGCAAAATGGAATGCGATCGCACAAGAATGCGCTGAAATGCACGAAACCGGTCGCCCCGTCCTCGTCGGTACCACCAGCGTCGAAAAATCTGAGGTGCTTTCCCTACTGCTCAGCGATCTCAAAGTCGACCACAACCTGCTCAACGCGAAGCCAGAAAACGTTGAACGTGAGTCAGAGATTGTCGCTCAAGCTGGGCGAAGGGGCTCTGTGACCATTGCCACCAACATGGCCGGACGCGGCACAGACATTATCCTGGGTGGTAACGCCGACTACATGGCTAGGCTAAAGGTGCGAGAGTATTTCATGCCTCGCTTAGTCAAGCCGGAAGATGATGAAACCTTTGCTGTCGCCCAAGTCGCAGCCGCGAAAAGTGGCAACCAGGCGAAGGGCTTTGCCGATGGTAATGGCAAAAAGAAAAAGACCTGGAAAGTGGCTCCGCAAATATTTCCCACGGATCTTTCACCCGATATCAAAGAAGCGCTCAAGGCAGCTGTAGATTTTGCGGTGAAGACCTACGGTGCCCAGAGCCTATCTGAGCTCGATGCAGAAGATAAGATTGCGATCGCAGCCGAAAAAGCACCTACCGACGATCCGGTGGTCCAAAAGCTGCGAGACGTATACAACCAGGTACTAGAAGCCTACGAAATTATCACTTCAGCGGCCCACGACGAAGTGATTCAGCTCGGTGGTCTGCACGTTATCGGCACTGAGCGTCACGAGTCTCGCCGCGTCGATAATCAGCTCAGAGGCCGAGCCGGACGGCAGGGCGACCCCGGCTCTACCAAATTCTTCCTCAGCTTGGAAGACAATTTGCTGCGGATCTTTGGGGGCGATCGCGTTGCCAACCTGATGAACGCCTTCCGCGTAGAAGAAGACATGCCCATCGAATCGGGGATGCTCACCCGCTCCCTGGAAGGGGCACAAAAGAAAGTCGAAACCTACTACTACGACATTCGTAAGCAAGTCTTTGAATATGACGAAGTAATGAACAACCAGCGCCGTGCCATCTACGCCGAGCGCCGACGCGTCTTAGAAGGCAACGAGCTAAAAGAACTGGTCCTTGGCTACGCCGTGCAAACCATGGACGATATCGTCGAGGCCTATGTAAACCCAGAACTTCCCTCCGAAGAATGGGACCTCAAGAGCGTCGTTAGCAAAGTGCAAGAATTCATTTATCTGCTTGCCGACCTCACCCCTGAGCAGCTAGAAAACCTCTCCATGGGCGAGATGAAAACCTTCCTAGCTGAGCAGGTTCGCATTGCCTACGACCTCAAAGAAGCCCAGGTCGACCTCATCAAGCCCGGCCTCATGCGCGAGGCCGAACGCTTCTTCATCCTCCAGCAAATCGACACCCTCTGGCGCGAGCACTTACAACAGATGGATGCCCTCCGTGAAACCGTTGGACTACGCGGCTACGGCCAAAAAGACCCCCTTATCGAATACAAAAGCGAAGGCTACGAAGTCTTCCTCGATATGATGACCGGCATCCGCCGCAACGTGGTGTACACCCTCTTCCAGTTCCAACCCCAGCCCCAACCCGCAGTAAAGCAATCTGAAATGGTGTAGATGCTTGTCTACAAAGAGAAGCGATGCTATCCAACCCTACATGCCTGCATGGTCTATATAAATAAATACCCGTACCGTAGAGCGTAACGGAAGGATTGATTCGTATGGAGTGAGTGGCTAGCCGTGATAGAACCTTCTATACTCTCTTCTCAGGAATGAGGTGTCAGAAGCAGCACCGCCACCAGGCTGTAGGTTTATATAGTTTTACGACTTTCTCTTCTCCTCATTCTGATCGACAATTTTCTCAGTAATGAATGATGACACTCCGTTTTACTACGTACGTATGCCATCTTTTGCTGCGATCGCAACAACGCCTTTGGGGCTTCGCAACATAGCGCCTTTATCCAGTAGCAATCAGCCATTTGCTCAGCTTTTTGTCTCCGAGCAATTATGCGCTGAGGCTGAAGCGCTTCATATTGCTTACGCTTCGTACGGCGACTCCCTTGCAACCTTTCTCAAGGCCAACTGGGCAACCTACGACGGCTTTATCTTTTGTTTGGCAAGCGGGGCAGTGGTCCGTCTGATTGCTCCCCTGCTAAACAGCAAAACAGACGATCCGGCAGTGGTTGTTGTAGATCAGTCGGGGAAGTTTGCGATCAGTTTGTGCGGCGGGCACCAAGGCGGCGGCGATCGCCTCACCTATCGCATCAGCCAACTCCTTGGCACACAGCCTGTCCTCACGGGCGCAGCCAACGCGCTAAACTTGCCCGGCATCGATACCCTGGGCGAACCCTTCGGCTGGACAAAAGGCAGCGGTGACTGGATGGGCGTAAGTGCCGCAGTGGCCCATCGAGCTCCCGTGCAGGTAATTCAAGAAGCAGGGACAACGCTGTGGCAGGCGCACTTACCGGCAGAGCACACTTTCCAGTTTGGCTTTCCCGAATTTGCAGCGCGCGATGAGCAGCCAAAGCCGCAATCACGAATTTGGATCAGCCCGATTGTGAGAAAGTTTGACGAAGGCTCAGCACTGCCAAAGGTACAGTGGCACCCTCGGGTGCTGTGGGTAGGCATTGGCTGCGAACGGGATACTGACAGAGATTTGATTGAGCTGGCAGTGGAGCGCGTTTGCCAGAAAAATCATTTAGCAATGGGTGCGATCGCAGGCATCGCAACCCTGACGCTCAAGTCCGACGAAGTAGGCTTGCTTAGGCTCATAGCTGACAGAGACTGGCCCTTACGCTGCTTCAGCGCCAGCGAACTAAAAGCGGTTGATGTCCCTACCCCTTCTGAAATTGTAGAAAAAGAAGTTGGTACGCCCAGCGTCTGTGAAGCCGCTGCCATCACAGCAGCAGGGGCTACTGAGCTTAGGGTAAGCAAGCAGATTGTGAAGCAAGCAGGGCTGAAAGGGGCCGTGACAGTTGCGATCGCCCAATCACCCAACCGACCGTTCGCTGAATTTACGGGTCGCTGTGGAAAGCTTCACTTAGTCGGCACTGGCCCCGGCAGCCAAAATCAAATTACGCCCGCTGCCAAAGCTGCCATCTCTAGCGCAGATGTCGTCATCGGCTACAAACTATACGTGGACTTGGTACGTTCCCTACTGCGCCCTGGTCAAATTGTGGAGGGTCTGCCTATTACCCAAGAGCGGCAGCGCGCTGAGCGGGCGATCTCACTTGCTAACTGGGGTTTAACCGTTGCGGTGATTTCGTCAGGTGATTGCGGCATCTATGGCATGGCAGGCCTTGTGCTAGAGCAGCTGCAGGCAACCGGTTGGGATGGCCAAACGCCAGAAGTTCAAGTTTTTCCTGGCGTGAGCGCCCTGCAGTCAGCGGCCTCTCGGGTAGGTGCGCCGCTCATGCACGATTTTTGTGCCATCAGCCTGAGCGATTTGCTGACGCCTTGGCCAGTGATTCAGCGTCGCCTGCTCGCTGCGGCAGAAGGCGACTTCATCGTAGCCCTCTACAATCCCAAATCCAAAACGCGCACAGCGCAGATCGCGTTTGCCCGAGACACATTCCTGCAGCACCGCAGTGCGCAAACGCCTGTTGCCTTGGCGCGATCGCTCTACCGCCCCGACGAATCTATCACCCTCACCACCCTAGCCGACATGTTCGATCACTCCATCGACATGCTCACGACAGTCATCATCGGCAACCGCAGCAGCCGCAACCACAAAGGCTGGTTTATTACTCCTAGGGGTTACTTGGGTGGATTTGGTGAATCTAGCTGACGCATTAAATCCATGTAGGGTGGGATGCAACGAGTCTCATTCAAGGCGTTCTTCAGGCACCTGCGCTGTTCGATTGACGTAAGGTGCTGTTGGAATAGGTGCTGCTGGCACCGGTCGATTGGGGGTGACGCCGCTTAGTAGGCGATCATGACTGACACGCTGACCCAGCGGTTCGCAGGTCTTGCGCTGCCTATCAAACACCGGATCTTGCCAGTTGAAAGCGAAATGGCTCACCGTTTTGATTTGGGGAAAGGCTCGCTGCAGCGCGTCCATTTGGGCTTCCAAGGCTGGCCTATTTTGCTGCGCCGAGCCCCAGACGCCAGCCAGAGCGGGCTTAACCATTGCCGGATTGCGAACGCCCAGCACTCGCCTCACCTCCTCCACAATGCAGCTGGCATTGCCACAGACGGCATAGGCCATCGGATGCGACTCTAGCCAGCTAGGAAAACGGTTCCAGTGCTGCAGTCTTGCATCGTAGCCATTGCCAACCGATCGGTTCCCATAGGGAAAGAAAACGGCACCCGCCGGAATGCCAGACTGCCGGGCAGGCATCGCTCCAGCCTGCAAAAAGTCAACAACACCCTGAATGGCATGGGCCACACTGAGGCGCCATAGCTCATTCTGTAGCCCTGGGCGGCGGTCAGCCGCATCCGCCAAATCTTCCGGAGCAACCGGGGCCGGATTGCGACTCTGCCACAGGGGCTCTCCCTCCGTAGGATACAAACTGTCTGCCTGAGCAACATCAGATGCCGTCAGGTATCCGCGCTGCAGAAACCGCTGTATTAGCTCCCTACCTTTGTTGTTTGTGCTGCGCTGTATCAGTGCTTGGCTAGCAGCCGGGCCATATATCCATAGGTCTTTGACTTCGCTGGCCACAGAGGCGCCACCCAGCAAGCGAGGATAGCGCACATAGTCGTACAGGGCGCCATCCGGACGGCGAGCCAACACCTCTCGAACCATACGCGAGTAGTCGCTCTGGGCCTGCCGGTTGTAAGGGTCTATAAAGGCTTCTTCAGAGGTTCCGCTCCTGCCGTTGTTTGCAAAATCTAGCGTGTCAGCCCCGCTGCCATTGCGAGCCAACACCTGTCGCCGATCGCTCCGCTGACCGTAAGAATAGCCAAAGTTCAGGGTAAACATCCAGGCATAGGCTTTGAGGTCTCTGTCGTGAGCCGCCTCTATGGCCTCTGCGAGCAAATCGCGATCTGCATATTCACTGAACTGAACAAGGCTAGGCCAAACGGTGGGATTGTTGTTTTTTGGCAGCAGCACCTGCCCGTTAGCAAAGGCCTCAATGTAAACCTCGTTGTAGCCTAGGTTTACGATGCGGTCCATTAGCGCATCGAGCCGCCCAGGCTGCAAGTCGCAAGGATACAGCCGCAGCCAAACGGCCTGGTTCTCGGGCCACTGGCGACGTCGGCAGCTACTGACTTCATTAATGTGCTGCCGTGAGAGCGCGGCATATTGCTGCTGAGCAGCGCTATCTCCCTGTTGCCCAGCGATTCTGAGCGACTCTTTTCTCTCTGCTTCCGCCTGAGAAATCTGACAAAATCGATTGACCGTAGCCTTAGCCGGTGACGTCAGCAGCCCTTGGGTCATCGTAGTGATTGTCAACGTCAGTAGGCCGCAGGCGATCGCACTTCGCAGGTTCACGCGTCCGAGGCGGCGCAACGGACCTTTCCAGAGGTTGCCCCTTTGTATATTTTTAACTTTTGGAAGAACCATATTCTCTGCTGAGAGCTCAGTCGCTGTTTTAAGGAAAGAAAATTGATATCAAAGCAAAGTACGGTCACTTGGAAAGCGTGTCCAGCGATGTCAATCCGAGAATTTCTGGATGCAAACATCACCGACGCCGCACATAGCTTGAAATCTAGACGCTAGGGCATGATGCTGTTGGATATCCTATGGTTTTTCGCAGAAGACTGGCCAAAAGACTGTGACAGCTGTCAGATATAACCAATACGTATAGGGCTTGTACGCATAAAGTATTTACAAAGCTAAACCGCAGTGGACCGTAAGGAATTAAAAATTGCTGAAAAACACGTTGAAAAAGACAAAGGCACTTGAGCGATTGTCCCCTCTGCACAAGGTCAATGAAGCAACAGATTGACAAGCGACTCACTCAGCTGCTGCCCGCTGGTCTGGAAGGTCTGGGTCTTCTTCTTCTAAGTGCTCTAGCAGCTCCCTCAAGTGCATGCGCTTAATAAAAGGCCAGCCACCTTCCTGTTCGATATCCCTGAGTAAGCGGTACAGCCGCTGACGGTTGTCGGGGAGGGCCTCGCGAAAGAGGGTATCCCGAATCTCGTAGTGCAAACTGTCGAGCAATCTCAACAGCTCTAACAGCGCCAGGCAATCACCCTCCCTCTCGTAAGCTGTCGTCCGAATCGTCTGAACCAGCGTGGTTAGGTCTGGCGACGTCTGTGGCTGTGAAGTTTCGAACAGAGTGTCTGAATTGCTCACTGTTTTAAAGTTTTGTAACGGACTCGTTCATATTCTTGAGCTATCTGGCTCGGCAAGCTGTCGCAAACCCATGCTGACACAAAACCTTGCTCACGCTGCAATTGCGGTACATTCATAGGCCAACAGCCTGACTGAGGCTAAGCGATCGCCGATTGATAACGCAAGCCAGTCACCCCCAAACCCGGCTCAAAACGGGCCAGCAGCAGTGTAAACTTATGTACTAAATACCCCTTAATATCTATAGTCTCGAGGTTG
>JBCBIK010000022.1:0-44110 GCA_038524545.1 Cyanobacteria bacterium J06623_4
GGCTCGCAAACCGCGAGGGTATCGACTGCTCTATCTCGGCATGGGGAAATTGGGTGGAAACTTCTGTTAAATTATTGGGGGCTGATAGCTGTTGCTGTTGTTCTGAGGTCAGGAGGGGTAGAGATGCGATCGCCTGCTCCGGTGCACCAACAATACTCTTCAGCAGCGTCTCGAAGCTACTGCTCATAAAGGCAATAGTGCTTTCCTCAAAAAGATTGCGATTGTATACCCACTGAACAGAGAGCCCTTGCTCTCCTTCTCGTACGTACAGCGTTAGGTCAAAGCGTGCAGAGGGTTTGTTGTTTATTGAAAATGTTTCAACTTGCAAATCGTGAAGAGAGAGCTGACGCTTCCCCAAATTCACAAAATTGAACCAGACCTGAAATAGCGGTGTGCGGCTAGGGTCTCTCTCTGGCTGCAAAATTTCTACAAGCTTTTCAAAGGGTGCATCTTGGTGAGCATAGGCCTCTAGGGTCGACTCTCTCACCTGCGAAAGCAATTCACGGAAGCTCATGCCCTCAACAAAAGACGTTCGCAACACCAGCGTACTCACAAAAAAGCCAATCAGCTTCTCAATCTCCGAGCGGCTGCGACCCGCAATGGGAGAACCCACAACAATATCAGCTTGGCCAGAATACCGATGCAACAGCGTTGCAAATGCTGACAGCAACGTCATGAAGAGCGTCGTGTTTGTTTCTTGGCAGAGTGCCTTGAGGGGTTGAGTTAGCGACTGCGGCAGCCGCAGCACAACGGTCTCTCCCTGAAAGGTCTGCACCGCAGGGCGAACATAGTCTGTTGGTAGGTGAATAGCGGGAGGGATACCGGCCAGCTTATCTTTCCAGTAAGAGATTTCAGCGTCTAGGCTATCTCCCTGGAGCCACTCTCGCTGCCAGTCGGCAAAGTCTCCGTACTGAATATCTAGCTCAGGCAGGGGAGAAGGGTTCCCCCGAGAGAAAGCACCATACAGCTCCGTCAGCTCTTCGACAAACAGCCGCAAAGACCAGCCATCAGAAATGATGTGGTGCATAGTGATTGACAGCAGATGAACGTTCTCTCCAAGTCGGATTAACCCGACCCTCAGCAGCGGTCCCGTTTTGATATCGAAGGGTTTGTTGTGCTCTTTTCGGCACAGCTCAATGCTGGCGTCAATCCTCGATTCTGCTGGGTGATGGCGCAAGTCGAAAACGCTTAACTTGACAGAACCCATCTCAGAAATGACCTGTACAGGCTCATCTTCTACCTGCTGAAAGGTGGTACGGAGGACCTCGTGTCTGCGAACGATTTCATTAACGGCCTCTTCTAAAACAGATTGATTCAACTCTCCGGTGAGTTTGAAGGTTCTTCTCAGGTTGTAGAGGGGGCTGGGTCCATTGAGCTGCTCTAAAAACCATAGGCGTCGCTGAGAAAATGTCGTTGAGCAAGCTGTTACTGTCTCAGTTGAAACATCAGGCATTGCACCTTGGAGAAAAGCATTTTCTGAAGCGGATGTAGACATGGGCCTTTGGGTTTGGTGTACTTATCAGAGAGTCTGTCGAGTTTTTCAATGGCAGAGATTGTGTTTTGCTGATCGAGAGACTGCTTGCTTATTGCAAAGCCGCTTTGTCTATTTGCCTTCGTTTGCGCTTAGGAATCGTGGCGGTTTGCATTGTTTTTGCTTGAGGCGTCATTTTTTCGAGAATGCTATTTAGCTCAGCAATCGTGGGGGATTCAAACAAAGTTCGCATCGGCAGCTCCTTATCGAAAACGGTACGGATTCTCGAAATCACTTGAGTGGCTAGCAAAGACTGTCCACCCAGTTCAAAAAAGTTGGCATGAATGCCCACCTTGTCGAGGTTTAGCACCTGACACCAAATGTCGGACAGTTGCCTTTCAATGTGAGTGGCTGGCGGGACATAGCTGTCTTCGAGAACTTGCTGTGCCTGCCGCTTCAGCTGTTCTACCACAGCGTCAAACTCGCCTGATTCAAAGCGTTGTTTCAGTTTCAGACGCTGGAGTTTACCAGTTTGTGTTCTTGGAATTTCTGTCGTGCTGAGCGGCACAATAAACGATGGATTGAGACCAAGGGTTTGAACGATTTGCTGTCTGATTTGCTTGATTAGGCTATTGAGAAAGCCTGTGTCAAAAGCGATTGGGTGAAAACAAATCAACAACTCGTCTGTATTGCTAGATGGCATACGAACGCCACAGGCAGCGGTGTATCCAGCAACAACGCCCTCAACACTCTCTACAGCCTGCTCAACCGTATGGCTATGAATGTTGAGCGCATTGATGATGATGATCTCTTTTTCACGACCGGTGACCGTTAGTCGTCCGTTTCTGAGAAAGCCCAAATCTCCTGTATTCAGCCAACCATCATCGGTGAAGAGTGCTTTGTTTTGCTCGGAGCTGTGATCTAAGCGTGGATCTGAGCTTTGATAGTAGCCAGCGGTCATAGTTGGGCCTTTGGCTTGGATTCGTCCGGTGTCGCCTTCTTTTAGCAGACGATTGTGCACATCGACAATACGAACGGCATGATCTTTTGTAGGCGCGCCAATTTCAACAAAGAGATCTTCGTCGGTGGTGCTCTCCAAAGAAAAGTGAGACTTACCAACAGAGGCAATCACGCCGCATTCTGACATGCCGTAGATGGGGCGTAAGACGGCGGGGGCTAGCTGAAAAGCCCGCAGTTGGGATAGGGCCTGCCGAGCGGTTTTGGCTACGATGGCCTCAGCGCCAATGGTCATGCCTTTGATAGAAGAGAGGTCCCAGCGTCTGGAAGTTTTTGTGAGGTGATGGCTGATTAGGGCTAGGAAAAAGTTGGTGATGCCTGTGTGGGTGACCCGGTGTTTTTCGATGGTGTCTAGCCAAATGGGAGGATTTTGAAGCATGGCTTCTGTCGCGATATGGATCGCTTTGGATGCCCTGGGCGTCGAGAGTTTGAGGCCGCTGATGCTGCTCAGGGGTAGCCAGCCAAGGGCAACAACTTCTTGGGGTGCGCTTTGGTTTGCAGGGATGGCGAGCAGTCTGTATATCACGGTTTTGACATCAAAGGTCATCAGCTTGGGCTGCCCGGTGGTGCCGGAGCTAAGCAATAGCAGCGCGAGTTCGTCGGGCTGAGGCCGATGAAACGATTCACTCGCTGTGTGTGGGTTTAGAGCGTTTCCCTCGTTCTCTAATGTCTTAATGGAAAAAATACTAGGATAAGTGGTCTGTGGATGGGCGCCATTAGCCGAAGATGAGGTCTGGGTGGATGGCGGCGCTTGAATAAAAGAATTTAGGATGTTTTGTATAGGTGAAAATAGCATGCTGTCAGTAACGACCACGGCTCGGGGCATGAGCTGATAGATGCCGCGTAGGGTTTTGGTGAGCTGGTGGGCATTAGCGCGATCGCACAGCGCAGTCAGCGGCAAGGGGACAAATCCCCCCATCAGGCAGCTCCAAAAAACAGCTGCAAAATCGTGACCATCACTCAATTGAAAAATAATCGGCATCCCCGGCTGCAAACCCAGCGATCGCATGCCCGCCAACAGCTTTATCGCTCTCTCCCAAATCTGGGTGTAAGTCTGTACTGTTTCCTGTCCATCGGCCCGCACATGAATCAGCTGACCCTCGGGATAGCGAGCAACGGCTTCGGCCAAGGCCTCCGCAGGTGAAGATGGCAAGCTAAGATTGCGACTCACCCCGAAAGCGATCGCATCCTTTAAGCTGGCCGCTGAGCTATCGGGCAGCTTGCTCAACGCCTTGGAACCGGACGCCTTTAAGACGGGCTCCTCTGAGACTGACACTTCTGATGATGTGGACGCTTCTAACACGGATGCTTCTGACACTGACGACTGACAGATAGGGGAGGCTAATTCAGCTTTTTTCATGAGTTTTTTTACAGAGATGCGGTAGTCGAGGAGGCCGGAGGCTAACCCATGGCTACGGGATAGAAGTAAGTTAAAGAAAAAGGACTATATAGAAGAGCAACTAAGTAAAATTGCGCATTTTATTCACACTATCAGGTGATGGAATCCTTTGACTTTACCGATGGAGGGGTTTTGCGGTAGATTCTGCCGTGGTCGCGCCTATCGGCAATGCCGCAGTGTGTTGCATCAGCAACTGGCTCAAACGGTCGGCAAGCGTGGCAACATTAGGCGATCGCATCATCGAATAATGGCTGCCTGGCACCGTATGAATCATGAGATCACCCTGCACTAGCTGCTGCCAGCCGAAGGCTTTGATCGAAAAGCGGCTGCGATCGCTCGGCTCGTCAGCGGTAGAGACTGAAGGCACCGGTGTCTGCCCTCTAAAGAGCGCCACTGAACCGGCATAGGGCCGAGGCACGTAAGCTTTCAACATATTGAGATGGTGGATAAACAGCTGTAGTAGATGCTGTAGTTCTGACTGTGAAAGGGTTGGGGGCAGTAGACCAAATTGCTGAAGGGCAGCGTGTAGGGGAGCGATCACTTGTTCAACACTGGTCTCAGCGCCCAAACCTTCTAGCACCTGGCCAATTTGCTGCGCTTGGGCCACCGTACAGCCCAAGTCGCGAGCAAACAGCACCATCAGCCGCTTACCGGGCCTGTCGACAGCAACCGGGTTGCCCGTTTCGCTAGGCACCCGGCTGTCAATCAGCACAAGCGGCAGCACCTGCTCGCCCTGTGCGGTGAGCTGCTGAGCCATGTCATAGGCAATCACGCCCCCCATAGACCAGCCGCCTAGTCGATAAGGACCTTGTGGCTGCACCTGACGCATGGCCTGAATGTAGTCAGCGGCCATCTCCTCTAGGCGCTGGTACCGTGGACCGCTCGCAATGGCTGGGGCCTGGAATCCATAAAAAGGCCGGTCCGTAGCGAGCTGGTCCGCCAGCGCCCGATAGCAAAAGACACTACCACCGATGGGATGGACGAAGAATATTGGCCGGTGGTGAAGATTGCCCGGTCGAATCTTCACCAGAGGAGTGTTCACTGATAGAAGAGCCCCATTCTGAAAGCCATTCTGAGAGACACCATTTCGGGCGCTGCCATTCTGCAAAGCTGCCTGCTCTCCATCGGCCAGCCGAGTGACTAGCTGTGCAATTGATTTGTCTTGAAACAGGCTAGAAAGGGGAATCTGACGATTGAAGGTATCACGGATTCTGGTGACGAGGTGCACGGCGAGCAGCGAATGCCCGCCCAAATCGAAGAAATCGTCATGAATGCTGACCTCCGATAGGTTCAGCAGCTCGCACCAGAGCTGGGCTAGCTGCTTCTCTGCAGGCGTGCGGGGAGCCACAAAGGCCGCGTCTGAAGTACGCTCGGTGGGGTCGGGAGCGGGGAGGGCCTTGCGGTTGATTTTGCCGCTGGGGGTGAGGGGAAAAGTGTCGAGTGCCACAAAGGCAACCGGAACCATGTAGTCCGGCAGGGATTGCTTTAGGCGCTGCTTCAGTTCGTTTGGGGTGACTGCGCGATGCGAAGGGTCCACCGGCGTCCAGTAGGCGACTAGCCGATCCTGACCGGCACTTTCTGCTTGGAGCACCACAACGCACTGCTGCACCTCGGGCGATCGCGCCAAGGCCGCTTCTATTTCACCCAGCTCAATTCTGAAGCCACGCAGCTTCACCTGAAAATCGAGCCGCCCCAAAAATTCCACATTGCCATCATTTAAGTAGCGCGCCCGGTCACCCGTTTTATATAGTCGTGGATAGCCAGCCGGTTCAATAAATCTCTGCGCAGTCAGCTCAGCGCGATTGAGATAGCCGCGGGCCAAACCAGAACCGCTGATGTAGAGTTCGCCCGGAATGCCGATGGGAACAGGCCGCAGCTGACTATCTAATATATGTAGCTGCGTATTGGCAAAGGGACGACCAATGGGGACCAAGGCGTCTTCTGCCAGCGGACTTTCTAAAGACTCGGGAGACGAACTATTAGAAACCACTGCACGCGCTGTCTCAAAGAAAGTGCTGTCGACGGTGTCTTCTGTGAGGCCATAGGAATTGACCAGCCGCGTGTGCGCGCCACAAACCGCCTGTAGCTGGCGATATTCACGCATGTACCAAGTATCTGACCCCACAATCAGCAGCTGCATGAAGTCTAAAGACTGACCCGTTTCCACCAGGTACTGCATGAGCAGGCGAATCACCCCAGGGACAAATTCAGCGCAGGCAATTTGCGCTGTATGCATGAGGTGATAGAGCTGCTCGGGTGCTAGCCGGTAGTCAGCTGGGCAGAGCACGAGCTGGGCCCCTGAGCAGAGCGATCGCACCCAGTCTGCAGTAAATACATCGAAGGAAAAGCCTGCCATTTGCAAATGGCTACCCAGCTGCGGCAGCTGATAGGCCTGCTCCCAGCTCCAAAAGGCATCGACCAAGCTGTGATGCTCGACCATGGTGCCCTTTGGCTGACCGGTCGAGCCAGAGGTGTAGATGATGTAGGCCAAGTCGCCAGGGGCAGCGATATCTGAAAGGTTTTGGTCGCTTTCACCAGCGACCTCCGGCCAGTCTGTATCGAGGCAAATTTGAGCAGCGTCGGCAGTCGGCAAGGCCGCACGCAGCTCAGAGTGGGTGATCAGCACGGGCGCCTGAGTGTCTTGCAGAACGTAGGCCACTCTCTCGGTGGGGAGGGCTTCAGCATCTAGCGGCACATAGGCACCGCCAGCCTTGAGCACGGCCAGTAGCGCAATCAACAGGTCGGGCGATCGCGCTAGATAAATGCCAACGGGCACATTGGGACCCACGCCCAGCTTGCGCAGCCGATGCACCAGCTGATTGGCCCGTCGGTTCAGCGCTTGATAGGTCAGGTGCTGCTGCTGGTAGGTCACCGCGATCGCATCGGGCCGACGCAAAACCTGCGATTCAAACAGCCTGTGAATGCAGCCAAGTTCCACCTGTCGAGTAGGTAAAGTAGTCTCTGCTAAACTCCATTCCGCGATTTTTTGCTGCTCTGCAGACGGCAATAGCGACAGCGCATCGAGCGACTGGCGAGGATTCTCTACGGCACTTTCCAGCAGCGTCTGAAAATGCTCACCCAGTCTATGGATAGTTGCCGCATCGAACAGGGCCGCGTCGTATTTGACCAGACAGCTCAGCCCCTCTGCCTGCTCGCTAATTTCCAACGCTAGCTCCAGGCTGGCAATGTCGGTTTCTAACCTGCGATCGCTAAAGCTTAGTTCACCCCTGCTACCCTGCACGCTCACCGTCTCATTCGGCAAATTCTTAAACTGGAAAAGCACCTGAAAAAGGGTTGACCGGCTCAGGTCACGCTCAATGTGTAGCGCTTCTACCAGCTTGGGCAGCGGAATATCCTGGTGTGCGTAGGCGTCCAGAGCAGTCTGCCGCACCTGCTGCACATAGGCCTGAAAAGACTGCGCCCCGGTCGGCCCTGTTCTCAAAATCAATGTATTAAAGAACAGGCCAATCAGTTTTTCTGTCTCTACCGTATTGCGCCCAGCAATCGGAGAACCAACGATCACATCGTCCGCCTGAGTGTAGCGATAGAGCAGCGTTTTGAACCCGGCGAGCAGCACCATGAAGAGGGTAGCGTGCTCACGCTGAGCAAACACGCTGAGCTGAGCTTTAAGCGATTGGGGCAAGTCAAAAACGTACTCAGCGCCCTGGGTTGTGGTGGCAGAACGTCTGGGCCTATCTGTCGGTAGCTCCAAAATGGGGAGTTGACCCGACAGCTGCTTTTTCCAGTAGGCCAGCTGGGTTGCCATGGCTTGCGTCCGTAGCGATCGCTGTTGGCGCCGGGCAAATTCTGCGTACTGAATTGCCAGTGAGGGCAAACCGGCTGGCTGATCCGTCGCTGCCGCGCGATAGAGAGCGGCGAGGTCTTGGAGCAAAATGCTGGTAGACCAGCCATCGAAAATGATGTGGTGGAAAGTGCACAGCAGAATATACTCTGTGGCGCTCAGTCGGAGCAGCCGTACGGTAAATAAGGGCGGCGTCGTCAGGTCGAACAGGGTGTTTGCCTGTGCGATCGCCCGCTGCTTTAGCACCTGTTCTTGTGCCTGAGCTGGTAAGTGGCTCAAATCTTCAAGCGTTTCCGCCAGCGAGATTTTGGCGGGTAGACTTTGCGAGATTATTTGAACGGGTTCACCTGCGGCGGATAGCTGAAAATGGGTTCGCAGCACCTCGTGGCGGTGCACGAGCTGGGCAAGGCTGGCTTCGAGCGCGGAGATATCGAGTTGGCCCGTCAGTCGAATGGGAGTGGGTCGGTTAAAGGCAGGATTGCCCGGATTCAGCTGGTCGAGCAACCATAGGTTTTGTTGTGCAAAGGAGAGCGGGGCTTCAGTAACGCTGGGGGCAGACTCTCGCGTCCCATTCTGCAGCACTGTTCTAGCTGGTCGATGTCCATTCTGTTGAGAGCCGATCTTTTGTTCTAATAGCTTTTGTTCCAGCAGCGATCGCTTGGCAGGAGAAAGGGTGGCAATTTTGGCAGCGAGCTGGGCGCTTTTCTGTTGCGACTGCGCTAGGGTTTGCTGTGCCTGCGCCGACAGTAGAGAAAGCTCGTCGACCGGTCGCTCTGGCGCAGCCACGATGCTTTCAAGCAGCGCTTGAAACTGGCTAACCATAAGGCTAGCGATCTCAGGTTTGAACAAATCCGTACTATAGTTCCATCGCCCCTTGAGTCCCGCATCTGTCTCCGTCATCGACAGATTCAGGTCAAATTTGGCCGCATTCCATTCAATCTCTCTTTTGCGAATAGAGAGACGATTCTCTTGCGAGTCATTTTGTAGAGACGAGACAGACTGACCCGCCGTCTGCAGCGCAAACATCACCTGAAAGAGAGGATTATGGCTGAGGGTGCGCGCCGGACGTAGCACCTCCACCAGCTGCTCAAAGGGGAGATCCTGGTGGGCGTAGGCCTCTAGCGCACACTGCCTCACCTGCTGCAACACCTCGACAAAGCGCGGATTGTTCTCTATCTTTGTCCGCATTAGCAGCGTATTGGCAAAGAAGCCGATGAGCGGCTCTATCTCCTCTCGGTTGCGATTGGCAATGGGCGTACCCACCACAATATCTGTTGCGGGTTGGCCCTGCTGACTGTAGCGGTAGAGAAAAATGGAGAACGCCGAGAGCAGCGTCATAAACAGGGTCGTTTCTGTCTCTTTGGCCAGGCTGTTGAGCTGACGTGTCAGCGAAGGCGATAGCTGAAAGGTCAGGGTGGCACCCTGGGGCGATCGAACTTCTGGATAGTTGTAATCCACCGGTAGCACGAGGCGGGTGGGCGCTCCGGCTAGCTGCTGTTGCCAGTAGCTGAGCTGGCGTGATCGCACTTCACCCTGAAGCCACTGCCGCTGCCAATAGGCAAAATCTGCATACTGAATGGGCAACGGCACTAGCGGAGCAACAACACCTTCGGCTTCTTCTCGGTACAGCAGCGACAGCTCACGCAAGAAAATAGACATCGACCAGCCATCCGCCACGATGTGATGCAGCACCAAGATCAACACGTGCGATTCGCAGCCTAGCTGAATGAGCTGGGCGCGCAGCGGGCAGTCTTTGCTCAGGTCGAAGGGGGTGTGAGCGAGCTGATTGGACAGTTGCGATACAGTGACCTTCTGTTGTTTTGAAGGGTGCGATCGCAAATCAGTTTTCGGCATTGTCAGCGTCAGCGTCTCGCCAATCACCTGCGTTGGCTGGCCCTCCACCACCTGAAAAGTTGTTCTCAACACTTCGTGGCGCTGCGCAATCGTATGAATGACCTGCTCTAGCACACTCACATTCAGCGGACCGCGCAGATCTAGCACCGCTGGCACGTTGTAAGTAGCCCCGGTCTCTTCTAGCTGAGAGAGAAACCACAGCCGCTGCTGCGCAAAGGACAGCGGCAGCGGCAAATCGCGGGAAACTGGCTCAATCTGCTCTAGTTCAAGGGTTTCGTTGTCTGAATAAGAGTCAGTTCCTGCTAGACCAGCTTCGATGAGGTCAGCCAGTCCAGCAATCGTGGGCTCCTCAAACAGGCTGCGCACCGTCAGCGCTACAGACATTGACCCACGCACCCGAGAGATCACCTGAGTGGCCAGCAAAGAATGACCGCCCAGCTCAAAGAAATTGTCGTAAATGCCCACAGCATCCAGGCTCAGCAACTCTTGCCAAATGGTAGCCAGCTGTGTCTGTAGCTGAGTTTGCGGCTCGACGAGGGCAGTCTCGACTTCTCGGACGAAGCGGTCGGGCTGAGGGAGCGATCGCCGGTCCACTTTGCCATTTGGCGTGAGAGGCAAAGTCTCTAACACCACAAACGCCGCCGGAACCATATAAGACGGCAAAGACTGTTTGAGAAAGCGACTCAGTTCGCCGCTACTGGGCGCCTTCCCTTGGCAGGTGAAGTAGACAATCAGGCGCTTATCTCCCGGTTGTTTTTCCCAGACGGTCACCACCGTTTTCTCAACCTGCGGATGTCGCTCCAGCGCCGTCTCAATCTCTCCTAGCTCAATTCGGAAGCCCCGCACCTTCACCTGGTGATCCAGCCGACCGGCAAATTCGATGCTGCCATCGGCTCGGTAGCGGACCAAGTCCCCCGTTTTGTACAAAACATCCTTTGAATCCTGGCTGAGAGGATTCTGAATAAATCTCTCCTGGGTAAGTTCTGGCCGATGCAGATAGCCCGCTGCCACCCCATCTCCGCCCGCATAAAGCTCGCCATACACTCCTATCGGCACAGGCTGGCAATGCCGGTCAAGCACATAGGTGCGGGTATTTGCAATGGGATATCCGATAGGAATGGACTGTTCTAAGGGCGCGGTATGAGGGACCGGATAATAGGTTGTGAACGTGGTATTTTCCGTCGGGCCGTAGCCATTGATAAAGGTGCAATCGGCCAGCTGAGCCCGTGCCTTTCGCAGATGCGAAACAGAAACCACATCACCCCCAAACAGCAGCTGACGGGTCGATTCGAGCCCTTCGAGGCCGTAATCGACCATGACATGAAAGAGGCCAGCAGTCACAAAAAAGATCGTCACCTGATGCCGAGAAACTGTCTCTGCGATGGTCTCTGGAGAGGGCTTTGCGTGGGGAAAGAGCACCACGCTCGCACCGTTGAGCAGCGCTCCCCAAATAGAAAATGTCGCCGCATCGAAGGCAACAGGCGCAAGCTGCAAAAACACATCCTCTGGCGTGATAGAGACAAAGTTTGTGTTTTTCACTAGGCGCGAAATGCTGCGATGGCGCACGCACACGCCCTTCGGTGTCCCCGTGGAGCCAGAGGTATACATCACGTAGGCCAGCTGCTCAGCCGGCTCACCTTCGCGAAGAGAGATGTGAGAGAGATTGTCACAGTTAGCACACTCGGCTTCATCCAATGCGAGCCCATCGACTGCTACCACCTGAGACACTACCTCTGTCACCTGTGCGGCCAGAGCACACTGAGTCAGCAAAACAGAGACATTGGTGTCTTGCAAGATAAAGGTGATGCGCTCTAGCGGGTAACTCGTATCTAGCGGTACGTAAGCGCCGCCAACCTTGAGAATGGCCAGCATGGAGACGATCATGTCTGGGGATCTCTCCATGAACAGACCAACCAAATCACCCGGCAAGATGTTCAGTGTTTTTAAGTGATGGGCGAGTTGGTTGGCTCGCTGATTTAGGGCGGTGTAGGTGAGCGATTGGTCTTTGAATTGAACAGCGATCGCATTTGGTGTCAGCGCGGCCTGCTGCTCAAACAGCTGATGTACAGCGACATTACGAGGATAGTCAGCCGCCGTATCAATCCAGTCAGACAGCAGCAGCTGACGTTCTGCCTCGCTGAGAATTGGCAGCATGGATACAGCCGTATCAGGCTGTTCCACAATGCTGGAAAGCAGCGTGTGAAAAGCCGCCTGCAAACGGTGAATCGTCTCCGAATCGAACAGAGCTGTCGCATACCGCCAAGTTCCCACCAGCCCACCAGCGGTTTCAACCATGGACAAACCCAGGTCAAATTTTGCGCGATCGCCCACTGCGATTTTCGTATGGGTACTCTCCCAGTCTCGAATCGTCAGCGAAGGCGTCGTCAGCTGCGATCGCCCTTCATTTTGCAGTGAGAACACCACCTGAAATATCGGATGATAGCTCAAGGTACGCTCAGGATTTAGCACCTCTACCAGCTTTTCAAAAGGCAGATCCTGGTGGGCATAGGCCTCCAGCGTCACCCGCTTCACCTGTTCCAACAGAGAGAAAAAGCTAGGGTCTTCACCTAGCCGAGTCCGCATCGGCAGCGTGTTCGCAAAGAACCCAATCAGCGGCTCAATCTCTCGCCGCGTCCGATTGGCAATGGGCGAACCCACCACAATATCTTCAGCATGGCTATATCGATACAGCAGCGCAGAGAAGGCTGCCAGCAAAGTCATGTACAGAGTCGTGCTGGTGCTGGCTGCCAGCTGAGTCAGCTTTTGGCTCAGGTCGCGGTCCAGCTGGAATGAAATGGCAGCACCGGCAAAGTCTTGAACCGGAGGTCTTGAATGGTCGGTAGGGAATTCCAACAGTTTGGGAGCACCGGCTAGCTGCTGCTGCCAATAGGTGAGCTGCTCGGTAAGGCGATCGCCCTGAAGCTGCTGCCGCTGCCAGTGGGCAAAGTCTGCATACTGCACAGGTAGCGCCGGTAGTGAAGCCGGTTTCCCCTGGGCAAAGTCGTGATACAGCGCCGACAGCTCCCGCTTGAAAATATCCACCGACCATCCATCGCTGACGATGTGGTGCATCGACACGATCAGCGCGTGATTCTGAGCGCCGAGCTGGACCAACCGAAAAGAGAGCAGTGGACTATTTCCACTCAGGTCAAACGGGGTGCAGGCCACTTCATCGACTAGGCGCTCGATTTGTTCTAGGTGCTCAGCCTCTGTGAGCGATCGCAAATCCACCCTGGGCAGTGAGACATCAGCCGCCGGTAAAATGCACTGCACGGGCTCGCTATCAGCCAACGGGAAAACGGTTCGTAAGCTTTCGTGCCGTTGCACAATTTCTACAATAGCCTGCTCTAAAGCAGAAATCCTCAGCGGTCCCTCCAGCTGCAACGTGCCGGTAATGTTATAAGTTGTGCTTTGTTGTTTTTCTTCTAGCTGGCTAAGGAACCACAGTCGCTGCTGCGCGAAAGAGAGCGGTAGCGGCTCTTCTCGTGAGATGGTGGGAATGATGGTTTTTTGTGCATTGGAGAGGTCTGCACTGGTCGGGGAATGTGTGATCGCCTCTTGCACAACCTCAGACAATTCTCCTAATGTCGGCGATTCAAAAACTGCTCTCAGCGGTATCTCTACAGCCAACACCGCTCGAATCTGAGAAACCAGCCGCGTTGCTAACAGCGAATGCCCCCCCAGTTCAAAAAAGCTATCCTGCAGCCCAACAGACTCAACCTGAAGGAGTTCGCCCCAAATCTGGGCAAGCTGTTTTTCTATTACCGTGCTAGGTGCAACAAAGTCTGCCTTATCCACAGATGAGCCCTGAGCAGGCGCTGGCAACGCTCGCCGGTCCACTTTGCCATTTGGCGTCAGCGGGAAGCGCTCTAGCACCACAAAGGCAGCAGGCACCATGTAATTAGGCAGCCTCGCCTGCAAATACCGGCGTAGCTCACGGCTACTCAGCGACGCGGCTACAGCCGTCACGTACGCCACCAGCCTTTTTTCACCCTCTGGCAAGTCTTGAACTATCATCAGCGCATCACCCACCTGCGGATGCTGCGCCAACACCGTCCCAATCTCACCTAGCTCAATGCGAAAGCCGCGAATCTTGACCTGATGGTCTTGCCGACCGATAAATTCGATCTCACCCTTTGCCCGGTAGCGAGCCAAGTCACCCGTTTTATAGAGTCGCGCAACTGGCTCAGCGCTAAAGGGATGAGGAACAAATCGCTCAGCCGTTAGCTTTGGCCGGTTGAGATAGCCCTGCGCGAGGCCATCGCCTCCCATATACAGCTCACCCACCACACCCATCGGCACAGGCTCACGCTGCCCATCAAGAATATACACCTGCGTATTGGCAATGGGTGCGCCAATCGGCACGGTGGTGTCGGCATCACCAACGGCAGTCACCTCGTAGCAGGTCGAAATTGTTGTATTTTCTGCAGGCCCGTAGGCATGAATCAGCGTCTGAGGCTTGCCTTTTTCCAACACAGCTCTCACCCACTTCGGATCTGCCGCCTCCCCACCAAAGAGCAGATACCTCAGTCCCGAAAACGTCTCTGGCCGAACGCTAGCCACCTGATTAAACAGGGCAGTGGTCAGCAATAGGCTGCTGACCTGATATTCTCTGAGCTGCGCAGAGAAGGCCTCTGGCGATAGCAAAACAGCTTTATCGATTAGCACCAGCTGTGCGCCATTGAGCAGCGCGCTCCATATTTCAAAAGGGGCCGCATCGAAGGCAGCGTTAGAAATTTGAGCAACGCGATCGCTCGCCTGTATATCAATGTAATTCGTCTTACAAACCAATCGATTAACAGCAAGGTGAGGAATGGTCACCCCCTTAGGTTTGCCCGTAGAGCCAGAAGTGTAAATCACATAGGCCAAGTCTTCAGGCTTTGTGCCGACAGTAAGGTTTTCCTGGCTAAACGAATCCAAAAAGGAACAACCCTGCTCAAAAATACCTTCAATATTGACTAGGGTGATCTCACTTCGAAAGGGACTGTTTTGAGAGAGCGCGGTTTGACTCAGCAGAATCGATATTTGCGTATCTTGCAGCATGAAAGCGAGCCGTTCCGCAGGATACTCTGGGTCTAGTGTGACGTAGGCAGCGCCAGCTTTGAGAATGGCGAGCATGGCCGCCACCATCTCTGGCGATCGCTCTAGATACAGCCCCACCAAGCTACCTGGCTCAACGCCGCAAGATTGCAGATAGCAGGCGAGCTGGTTGGCACGCTGGTTTAGCTGTTGGTAGGTGATTTGCTGCTGGTCTTGGGTGAGTGCGATCGCCCCTGGCTGACAAACTACCTGCTCTTCAAACAGCTCATGCACACACTGGTGCCTTGGATAATCCGTCTGGGTCTGATTCCATTCAAACAATAGCTGCTGCCGCTCTGCTCCGGTCAGCATCGCTAGTCGGTCAATCTTCGTGCTAGGCGCTGCGACAATACTCTCCAACAGCGTTTGAAAATGCCCTTTCAGCCTGCTGATGGTCGCCGCCTCAAAGCATGCCGGACTGTATTCAAATAGAATCTCGAATCCGTTGGCAGTCTCTTCTAAGTACAGCGTCAGGTCAAACAGTGCTACCCGGCGCTCCACTTTTACTGGCGTTAGCGGCAGGGTTTGGCTTCCTGCGACTGCAGACGGCGGCGTGTTGATATAGTCAAAAACAACATTGAACAAAGGCGACTGGCTAAAGTCTCTCTCTACCTGCAGCTGTTCGATCACTTTCTCGAACGGGCAGTGCTGGTGGGCGTAGGCCTCTAGCGAAACAGTTCGGACACGCTGCAACAGCGACTCAAACGTAGGTTCGCCAGCGAGATCGCTACGAAACGCAAGCGTGTTCAAAAAGCAGCCCAGCAGATTCTCACAGTCCTCTAGCTGACGGCCTGCAACTGGAATGCCCACGATGATGTCCGTCTGCTGCGTGTAGCGGTATAGCAACACCTTGAAGGCCGCGAGCAGCGTCATAAACAGCGTGGCATTGTTCTGTTGGCCAAGCGCCTTTAGCCGGCTCAGTAAGTAAGGAGACAAGGTGAGCTGCTGTATTTCGCCTACGTGGGACGATGTGTCCTTTGTTTTTGTATGGTCCAGCGGTAAGTCGAGGATGGGAGGCTCACCGCTGAGCTGTTGCTGCCAGTAGGCAAGATGGTCTTGAAAGTCACTACGCTGAAACTGTTGCTGCTGCCAGTACGCAAAGTCAGCGTATTGGATAGGTAAATCGGGGAGCTGTGGAGATCGCCCCACAAGCTGCCCTTCACAAATAGCCGTCAGTTCACTGAGCAACAGATCCAGCGTCCAGTGGTCTGAGATGGCGTGATGCATCACGAGCAGCAGGTACCGCTCACCGTCGTGACCGTTGTTATGACTATTTGAATGAAGCGATAAAAATGTCCCACGCAGCATCAGATCTTGCGAGAGATTAAACGGCTGCTGAACAGCTTGTTCTATGTAGTCTTTTACTACTTTTTCTTTTCCTACCTGGCTCACTTCTAGCGTCACCACTGGCAACGGCAAAGACCACGTTTCGTGCACCTTCTGCTGAAGTTCTCCACTCACCAGCTCCAACGTTGTTCTGATCACCTCGTGGCGACGGATGATGGTGTTGAGCGCTGCTTGAACGACGGTGAGCGGTAGGCCCTGTCTTAACTTAAACAGTCGAGGACGGTTGTAGAGTGAGCTATCGGTTTCTAACTGTTCAAAAAACCACCAGCGCTGCTGAGTAGAAGAGGCCGGGATAGGCTGATTGCGATCGCATCGAGCAACAATCTGCTCTCCATTGCCTTGACCATCTCCAGACAGTCGCAACGCCTCAATATGCGCCCCTAGCTGAGCAATCGTAGACTGCTCAAAGAGCGCCACAACAGGAATCTCTACCGCAAAAGCCGTCCGTATTCTAGCGATAACCCGCGTCGCTAGCAGGGAGTGCCCACCCAGCTCAAAAAAGTTGTCATAAATCCCAATGCGCTCAGCGGGCAGTAGCTCGGCCCAAATCTCTGCCAAGCGCTGTTCAATGTCATTCCGAGGCGCGACAAAGTCGGTGTTTAGCACTCGCTGAGAAGGGTCTGGCGCAGGTAGCGATCGCCGGTCCACCTTTCCATTTGCCGTGAGAGGCAATTTCTCCAACACTACAAAGGCAGAAGGCACCATGTAGCTTGGCAATTTGCCCTTGAGCGATTGATACAGCTCGTGGCCAGTCAGCGCAGCATCACTGGCCACATAGCCAACTAACCTTTTCTCTTTTTGCGCCGTCTCATCTTCGCGCAGAACAACAACCGCAGCGCTCACCAGCGGATGCTGAACCATGGCCGCCTCAATCTCACCAAGTTCGATTCGGTAGCCCCGAATTTTGACCTGATTGTCGATTCTACCGATAAATTCGACCCGTCCGTCAGGCAAAAAGCGAACCCGGTCGCCGGTTTTGTACAGCCGGATGGAGGAAAGGCTTTGGGTGCGATCGCCCAAAGAATGCGCAAAAGAATGTTCAACAAAGCTCTCAGCAGTGAGCGCCGGACGGTTTAGATAACCTCGCGCCAGCCCGCTACCGCCAATGTACAGCTCTCCCGGCACCCCCATCGGCACCGGTCGCCGCTGCGCATCGAAATTGTACAGCTGCACATTGGCCAGCGCCTTGCCAATCGTGCCGGGTTTCTCCGCAGGAAAAATCCGACAAAGGGTCGCATCTCCCGTGCATTCAGTTGGTCCATACAGATTGTAAAACTGGCTGTGCTCAGCCCCGGCCAACCGCGCCCACAGCTCACGGCCAATCGGTTCACCCCCTACTAAAATCTGCGCCGGAGCATCGGCACAGTTCAGCAAACCTGCCGCTATCAGCAACTGCAGCTGCGACGGCGTACAGTCAAACCTGTCTACCCTACGCTGCTGCAAGAAGCCAAGCAGCGCCTCACCATCGAATCGAAGGACGTCGGGCACAATTTCCAGCCGATGTCCGCTCAGCAGCTGAACAATCTGTTTTACCGAGGTATCGAAAGCCAGCGAGCCATTTAAGCTCACTCGCAAAGGTCCTTGGCTACCCTCAGCAGGCAGTTCTCTCTCCAGTGCGATCGCCAAATTCACCACCGAGCGATGCTCTACCATCACCCCCTTCGGCTGCCCCGTAGAGCCAGAAGTATAAATTACGTAGGCAAGGTTTCGCGGCTGCACATCGCTCACGCAGTTCCCAGCAGCGTTCCTCACCCTAGGTTCACTCGCCTGCGCCCACACGTCATCGTCAACACAAACCACTGTGGGTGCACTATCAGGCGACAACCGTGCCGCGATGTCCTTGCTCGTGAGTAGCGCAGATACCTGCGCATCGGCCAAGATAAAGTCGATGCGAGACTGGGGATAGCTCGGATCGATGGGGACATAAGCGCCACCCGCTTTGAGGATGGCTAGTAGGCCGACGAGCATATGCGGCGATCGCGCTACGCAAAGGCCTACCGGCTGATCGGGACCGATACCTTGCTGCTGCAGGTATTGCCCTAGCTGATTGGCTTGGTCGTTTAGCTCGCGGTAGGTCAGCGTTTGCGATTCGTAGGCGAGGGCGATCGCATCCGGCGTCTTTGCCACCTGCACTTCAAACAGCCGATGCACGCATGGCTTTTCTATCGGCTTTTTTGGGTAGGGAACTTGCACGCCATGCCACTGCGTGAGCAGCTGATGGTGTTCTGCTGATGTGAGCAAGGGCAACTCAGAAACGGCGGTGGTAGGTCTAGCCACAGCACTTTCTAACAGCGTCTGAAAGTGACCGGCCATGCGAGAAATCGTCCCCTCATCAAACAGCTCACTGCGATATAGAAACGTGCAAACCAACCCGTCGGAGCGCTCCACAATATCGACGCTCAAGTCGAGATCAACAAACGTCCGATCCAGCTTAAACGTCTCTATTTCAAGCCCACTGACAACAAGCCGCTCATTCGGCAGGTTTCTCAGCTGCAGCAGCGTTTGAAAGAGGGGCGTCTGTCCGGCCTGTCGCTCAGGCTGAATCTCTTCTACCAGCTTTTCGAAGGGCAGGGTTTGGTGAGCGTAGGCAGCCAGAGTAGTTTGTTGTACCTGCTGTAGCAACTGCCGAAAAGTCGGCTGCGATTCGAAAGAGGTCCGCAGTGCCAGCGTATTGATAAACACGCCAATCAATGGCTCTAGCTCAATGCGATCGCGCCCTGCCACAGGCGTACCCACAATCACATCCGACTGCTGAGTGTAGCGATACAGCAACGTTTGAAACGCCGCTAGCAGCGTCATAAACAGCGTCACCCCTTCACGCTGACTAAAAGCCTTCAGGCGATCGCTCAAGTCAGCGGGCAATGCATGCACATAAGACCGGCCTTCTGCCCCCGAACCCGACATCTGGCCTGGGCCTACCGACAAACTTGTCGGCAAGCTCAAAACCGGCAACTCTCCCTGCAGCTGAGATTTCCAATAGTCGAGCTGAGGGGCAAGCTCAGCGCTGGCCAGCCGCTGCTGCTGCCAGTGGGAAAAATCATCGTACTGCAGAGGCAGGGCAGGCAATGCCGCAGACTGCCCAGTCACAAAAGCCCGGTAAAAGTGAGCAAGCGACTGCTGAAAGACATCCACCGACCAGCCATCGAACACGATGTGGTGAATATTCACCAGCAGAATATGTGCTTGGGCGCCTAACCGAAGCAGCTGAGCGCGCAGCAGGGGGCCGCACGACAGGTCAAACGGTTGCGCACCCGCATGTTCAGCAAGCTGACGAACTTGCGCAGCTTGCGCAGCTGGGTCTAGCCCTAAGAGATCGACCACTGGCAACGGAATGCTAAGCGCCGGTGAAATGCTGCCGACGGGTTCACCCGCTACGGCTCGAAAGGTCATTCGCAGCACCCGGTGCCGCTGCACGATGGCGTTGAGGCTTTGCGCTAGGGCCTCCACCTGCAGGTCGCCCGTCAGCCGAAAATGGGTGGGGCGGTTGTATGCGGGGTTGCCAGGGGTGACTTGGTCAATAAACCACAGGCGGCGCTGCGCTGAGGAGAGAGGCACGTCCTGACTGGCCGCGTGACCGTTCTTGTGTGTAGCTTCTGGGTTGGCTTGAGGGGGGAGCGATCGCGCCGGAATGCGCCCGTTACTACCTTGCCTATCTCGCAGCCGCTGTTCCAAAATCGCCCGCTTAGCAGGAGAAAGGCTATCAATACGGCTGTTGATTTCTTTCATAGTGCTAGCGGAAGATCGTCGCAGCGATCGCACCAAAAGGTGATGTGTGCCAGACGAAACAATCTAAAACGAAGTAATCAAAAATTAATATAAGTTTAAATCATACCCATGGACTGTCGGTCTAATCAAGTATTGTGCAACTGAACCCTAGCAAGCTGAAGCGGCACAAAGGGGCTTGCTTTTTTGGGTCCGGCTAAAGCACTGCTGCAAACATTGAAATTTTATGACTGCGATCAGCTACGTCGTCCCCACGCTCAACAGCGCGGAAACCCTAGAAGCGACGCTCCTATCTCTGACCCGTCAAACCGGCATAGCGGTAAACATCGTCGTCGTAGACAGTGGGTCAACCGACCAGACGTCCGATATTTGCAAGCGCTGGGAAGTGCCTATGCTCTATGCTCCACCCGGCAACATGTACAGCGCCATCAACCTAGGCCTATCCCAAGCCACCACCCCCTGGCTCGCCTACCTAAACTCAGACGATCTGCTCTACAGCGACAGCGCCGCTCGGCTGATTCGCCAAGGCGAGCAAGCCCACGCAGATTTGGTGTATGGCAACTGCGACTACATCGACTACCAGGGTCGCTTTATGTACAGCTTTCGGCCACCGCCACCCGCCTGGCTCAAGAGCATTTTGCGCACAGGGCGAAACGGCTTCGCGCAGCAGACGGTCATTTTCAAACGCAGTCTCTACCAATCGCTGCACGGCTTCGACGATAGCTACCAGTACGCCGCCGATTTTGACTTTTACGCCCGAGCCTTTGCACAAAACGCCGCCTTTTCTTTTCTGAAAGGGCCACCGCTGGCCTGCTTTCGTTTGCACAGCAATCAGATCAGTCAGCAAAAAGCTACCTATTTAGACCAGGAAGCGACAAAGGCCGCGGCTCGGCTTGGTCGGCTCAGCCTAGCTGACCGGGGGGTAAAATATCTGTGGAAGCTTTCTAACACGATGAACTACGCCGTTCGGATGGCGCGGCAGTCTGCGCTGGCAAGACGCCTCACGATCACTCGTTCTATGGACGGAGGTGCTCATGCAAAGGATTAACTTTCCACCAGCTGACCATAGTCTAGCTTGATAATGCGATCGCACTGGTCAAAATATTTATCGTCGTGGGTAATGGCCAAAATCGCCTTACCCTTCGCCCTCAGCTCCGGCAAAAACTGCGTATAAAACACATCTCGAAAAATAGGATCCTGACTAGACGCCCACTCATCAAAAATGTAGATGGGCCGGTCTTCTAAATAGGCCGTCAATAGCGCCAGCCGCTGTCGCTGTCCGCCCGAGAGCGCCGTTGTCGAAAGATTGCCATCTTTAATTTTCACCTTGTGGTCTAGCTGTAGCTTTACCAAATACTCCTTTACCTTTTCATCGAGCTTAGGAGACTCTAGCCCCAGCAGCTTATCGAACAGCTGAAAATCAGAAAACACCACTGAAAACAGCTGACGATACCACTCCACTCTCTCCTCGGTAATGGGCAACCCATCGACAACAATCTCTCCCGTCTCTGGAACATACAGCCCCGCTATTAGCTTCGCCAAGGTTGTTTTTCCGCTTCCATTCCCCCCCACCAAAAAGACAATTTCACCCGGCTCCAGCGACAGGCTCACCGGCCCTAAGGTAAAGTTGCTGCCCTCCCTTTCCCGACAATAGCTGTGGGTAATCTGCCGACATTCCAGCTTGTGAAAAGATGTAATGGGGTCTAGCTTGGCTAGCTTACTCTCCTCGCTCTCTCGCCTGCCAATATTCAGCTTCAGCCCCAGGCTCTTGATCTTACTAAACGCGACATTGGCAGAGGCCAGCGGCGGCAGCGCAGCCATAATCGAAGTCAGCATACCTCGAATGTACAGCAGCGTGAGAATATAGCCCGATAGCACCCGGCTATCAAACTGTACAAAGCTCGGAAACACAAACAACAGCATCCCCAGCACAAACAGCAACAGAAACTTCGCCCAAGTCTGCGTAATCAGATAAAACATATTCCAAAAGAACAGCTTCTTCTGAATGCGAGCCGCCGTGGGCTTTAGGTTTTGCCCGAGGAAGGCCAGTCGCCGGTCGCGGTGCAGCTTTAGCTCCTTGATACCATTGGTCATCAGGCGAAACTGACCGTAGAGCACGGTGTAGTCTTCCCGAGCGGCCTTCAGCGTCTCCCGGCTCCTCCCCCCAAAAAAGCGATAGCTAAACACCCCCAGCGCAATAATGACCAACGTGCCCAAAAACGGCTGCCAGGCCAGCCAGCACAAATACCCCAAGCAACAAATCACCACGACCACATTGCTACACTGCGGCAATATCGGCAACAGCGACCCACCAATGGCACTAATGTCTTTGATCAAAACGCTGAGAATATTTGCACCGCCAATTTTCTCCAACTGGCGCAGCGGCGTGCCCAAAATCTCTTCGCTCAGGTGAATCGTCCAGTCGTAAATGGCCTGGCGATAGAGGTGGGAGAGCAACAGCTGGGAAGAGATGGAGATGCCCAGAGAAATCACCGTCAGCAAGGCAAACCGCACGCCTAGGTCAGAAAGTCCCTGACCATCTGCTAATCCACTGGTGAGGCCGCGATGAGCCAAAGCTACCAGCGACGCATTGCCCAAACCGCTGACAAAAGACATCACTATCGCTAACGAAACGATAACGGGAGAACTCCGAAAGAGATAGACAAGTATCTTCATTGGCGCTTCATTGGCGGGCGTTGGCAAGAAGGGGCCTATTCGATCAGCTGCTGCGCCTCTTCCTCGGAGAGAGACTCCAATTCGGCCAGGAGGCTAGCCATCTCATCGACATCGACGGCTTCTGCCTGCTTCTGAGTGATCACGATGGCCATGTTGGCAATCGTCGGCTGCTGAAAAAAGACTAAGAAAGAGAGTTCGACCTGTAGCGCCACCCTGACGCGATTGACAATTTGCCCGGCCAAGATAGAGTCTCCGCCCAGCTGAAAAAAGTTGTCGTAAATGCCCACTGGCGTAATGCCCAAAACCTCAGCCCAAATCCGACACAGGGTTTCTTCCGTGGAGGTTCTAGGCGCGGCATAGGGCGGGCGCTCAGCTTCTGGGTCGGAGGCGGTCAGGCCCAGCTTGTCGGCGAGGCCAATGCGCTGCCGCTTGCCTGTAGGCCCCTTGGGAATCTCATCAAGAAACAAGACTACCCTGGGTACCTTGAAGTCCGCTAGTTTGCTTGCGGCAAATTCTTTGATGGCATTCTCAGTAACCTGCTCACCTGCTTTTACAACAATCGCCACCGCGACATCTTCACCCAACAGGGTATGGGGCGCAGCAAAGGTCACCACCTGCTCTACAGCAGCATGGTCCAGCAACACTTCATCAATTTCTCGGGGCGAAATTTTCTCACCACCCCGGTTAATAATCTCTTTTATCCGCCCCTTTAAGAACAGGTAGCCATCGGCATCCAGCAGGCCCAAGTCTCCCGTCCGAAACCAGCCATTGGTAAAGGCGCTGGCATTGGCCGTAGGGTTATTTTCATAGCCTTGGGTCACGTTCTCTCCCCGGATGACCACCTCACCCACGGTCTGCGCCGGGAGCAAACTGCCCGCCTCGTCCATAATCTGCACTTCGGGTCCGGCTGCTATGCCGACGGAGCCGGGCTTGCGCTGGGCAGGGGGCAGCGGGTTACAGGTCATTTGGTGGGCAGCTTCGGTCATGCCGTAGGCTTCGATCACTGGGGCATCGAAGGCTTGCTCTAGCGAAGACATAACCTGGGGAGGCAACGGCGCAGAGCTAGAGCGAATAAATCGGACGGTACCCTTAGCAACGGGGGTTTCTGCAGTACGGGCGAGAATCTGCTGATGCATGGTAGGCACCGCAGAATACCAATTTGCCTGGCTGTCGCTCAGCCAGCTGAGAAACTTGGGCGAATAAAAGCCAGGGGTACACACCACGCTCCCGCCTGCCGACATAGAGGAGAGTAGTGCTCCGATCAGGCCATGGATGTGAAAGAGGGGCATCACGTTTAGGCAGTGATCGCACTCAGTCAGTGCCAGCGTACCCTTCACATTTTCAGCTGAAGTACACAGATTCCGATGGCTCAGCGGCACCATCTTGGGCCGCGAAGTCGTTCCAGACGTATGCAGAATGAGCGCCACGTCTTCTGGTTGCGCCATATCTAATTGCGCTTCAGAGGGTTCTGTTGTGGCGTGATCTGTTGCAGCATGACCAGATTCACCCTGCGCCGTTTCCAACAGCTTAAATATGCCAGCAGGCATACTCAGCGACGGCGATAGCTCCAACACAGGAATCGACAACTTGTGAGCCACCGCCCTAGCCGGTTCAGCAATACCCGGTTGCAAAATCAGTGCCTTCGCCGCCAAATCCGTGAGATAAAACTCGTACTCAGCTGCCCGGTATCCAGGGTTTAGCGGCGCGTAGGTCGCCCCGCCTGAGATGGAGAGAAAAGCCATTGCCGCTTCGGGGCCATTGGGCAGGGCTACCGCGACTCGGTCATTGCGCTGAATACCCAGAGCACGCAGCTGAGAGACGATAGCCATCGTCTGCCCGTGGAGCTGCTGGTAGGTCAGACCGCTTCGGTCAGGCGCTGAAAGTGCGATCGCATCAGGAGATATCTTCGCCCTCTGTTTTAGCAGGGAAGGAATGCTTAGAGTCTTTACAGCTTGTGCCATTGCGCGGATGTCTTCAGCTCAACACGTGGGCTCAACAGAGTATACGCCAGTTTGCAGTCTCTGTGAATTGACTGAATAGTGAACCCCTTCAGCCAAAAAACCCCAGCGCACTTTGCCAACCAAAGAAAGCCACCATGCCAAGACAAATGGTGAGCAGCAGATTTTTGGTGCTTACGCTCACAAGAATGGCCACTATCGCACCCACTAGCCGCGCATTTAGGTAGCTCACGGCAAGCTCGCCATCGCTAAGCAGCACTTCTGGCACCACAATGGCTGTCAGCACCACTGGCGGCACATATCTCAGTGCGTTTAGCAGCGCAGGCGATAGGGTAATGCGACTACTCGCCCCAAACATGAGGTAGCGGACAGAAAAAGTGGCGAGCACCATGCTGCCAATGAGCAAAATTTCATTCATAGATATTCAGGTATTTCTAGAAGTGCATTGCCAAAATCGTTCGCTCACCACACCGGCTGCGATGCCTGCGCAGGCCGCTACCATCAGACCTAGCTTGTGCGGCAGAGGCGCCGCCAACAGCGCCACACCGCCGGCAACGGTGATGGCTACGCCCATTGGCCTAGTTTTGATGTAGGGGACAATCATGCCGATGAAGGTGACCGACATGGCGAAGTCTAGGCCCCACTCAGCAGCATTGGGAATGAGCTGCCCGAGGGTAATACCCAGCAGCGTGCACAGCTGCCAGTTGGTATACATGGTGAGGGCAGCGCCGAGGTAGTACCAGTGGTCAGCCGAGGAGCGATCGCCCTGTTCATAGCGGCGAATAGCCACCGCAAACGCCTCATCCGTAAGGAAAAAAGCTAGGGGAATTTTCCAGCGCTGGGGCAGCTCTTTAACGTGGGGCAGCAAGCTGACCGCATAGAGCAAATGGCGCAAATTCACAACGAAAGTCGTCAGCCCTATCAGTAGCCAGCCGGTGTTTGCAGCGATCAGCCCAGCCGCAATGAACTGAGAAGACCCCGCGAAAACAAATGCCGACATGGCCAAGGTGCCACCGGCAGAGAGCCCGGCAGTCGTCGCCAAAGTGCCGAAGATAATCCCAAAGGGAATGGCTCCCACCACCAGCGGAATAATGTCGCGGGACCCAGCCCAAAACGCGCGCCGCTGAGCGTACTGAGGTAAGGGTAAACGGACGGAAGAAGACTGTTTGGCCATGCTGGTAACTGCTGCGCGATTTGCAAATGCACGATTTACAGGTGCGCAAACAGTGTATGCAGCTGTGTTGGCTTTAGGCTTGTACGTTTTTGCAGGTTGGCTGACAGCCGCGTACATATTGCCCCGGGGTAATGCCCACCATCTTTTTGAAGTGTCGATGCAGATGGCTTTGGTCTGTAAACCCGGTCTCTACCGCCGCCGCACTGATAGACCAGCCGTCGATGAGCAGACGCTTAGCCTGACGCACCCGCACCTGGTTTAGGTAGGCGTGGGGAGACAGGCCAACCTGTTTGCGAAACACTCTCAACAGGCGCAGAGGCTTAAGCTGTACCAGATTTGCCAAATCGTTCAGTGAGATATTGTCGCTGTGGTGCGCGGTGAGATAGTCGCGAATGTGCTGCACGGCCTTTTGTTCTTTTCCCACTGGCTTGGCAATTGGGCGATCGCTGCTGTAGGCATCCACCAGCTTCGCCATCCCCCACAAAAATCGAGATTCTCTCTCCAGCGGCGAAGGCGACTTTTCGAGGGTGAGATGCAGGGCGATCAGCTGCTGATTTAGCGACTTGTCGTGGATGACGGGCGCAGAAAAATACGGTAGCGCCGTCCGTCGCTCGGCCAAGCCGTCAGCGGCCTGCTGCAGCCAGTCAATAGCTGGTAGAAGCGTGCGATAGGTCCAGCCCATCTCCAAGGCAGCTTGCCCGGTGTGCACCTCGCCCGGATGAGTCACCACAATGCTACCTGCAGGCGCAGCGTGGGTCTCCCCACGATACTCAAACTCCATCACCCCCGCTTCAACAATCGCAATTCCAAATCCCTCATGAGCGTGGCGAGAGAAGGCGTAGTCGATGTAAGTTGCCCGCAGCAGCTCGAGGTCGTGAAGGACCGGGTCGCGCCAAAATTTGGCGTATTCTTTTGGCTTGTCCGACGCAGGCATAGGCGTGAGGGGCAAGGCCCGAGGGAGAAAGGGTTAAGCAGGAAAAAGACTAACGTGTGTATTCATACATTTATCCACACATTGTATATATCGAGATATATCGAGTGAATGCCTATGTACGTCGGAATAGATATCGGTGGGACTAAGATGCTGCTCGTGGCGTATGAGCATTTGGCAAACGGTGACAGTTTGGAAGCCCTTGAGCCGATTCAGGCAATTCAGGCAACGATGCCAACCGGTCCCCAGTTTGATAGTCGGACGGCTGAAGCAGCGATCGCACGTTTCATTGCTCAGCTCCCTGCTGCCCCCTGTACCATTGGTATCGCCGTTCCAGGTCTAGTGACCACAGGTCATGCTGAAGCGGGCGATCGCGTACTTTCCTGCGATGCCCTCCTAGGCCTCGACAGCTGGACGCCGGCCAAGCAATTTGCCCGTGAAACCTGCCAAGTGACAGTGCTAAACGATATTGAAGCGGCGCTAACCGCAGAAAAAATTCATTTTGCTCCGCATTCTCAGGCCGCAGTGGTGATGGTAGGTACGGCTGTAGGGGCCGCTTTTTTAGTAAATGGTCAGCTAATGCGAGGAGCGCAGGGCTGGGCCGGGGAGCTGGGCTACCTGCCCGTGGTGCTTAGCGATGGCCGCAGGGGACGGTTGGACGAAGCCGCAGGCGGCAGCTTTATTGCAGCTACACTAGGGCTAGATGGAGCCGGGCTAGCACAAGCTGCACAGGCGGGCAATGAGAGGGTACTAGAGGCGATCGCCCAAGGCGGAGAGTCTTTTGGCTTAGGACTCGCTGCGGTAATCAACCTCTTTAACCCCCTCTACCTCAGCATTGGCGGCGGAACTTGGAATCTGCCTGGCTACAGAGCAGCAGCGCTCCACAGCGCGCAGCGCTTCGCACTGCCAGATCTGTGGGCAGGCTGCAACATAAGAGATGTGAAGGCTGGTAAACAGGTCGTTGCACTAGGTGCAGCAATAGCGGCCAATAACCAGCGCTACAAAGAGATTTGTGAAGAGTCTTTGTAGTGTTAAAAAATAGACTGAGCAAACGGGTCTAGGCTGTATCCTTATCAGGGGCTGGAGATATGCCCATCACAGCCCGTATCGCCGTAAGAGACTAAACTTCTCAACGAAGCGGTACGAATCGTGAGTAAGTAAGGCATTGCCACAGTTTCTGCATGAAAGCATTCCATTGGTTTTCTTTTGTCGGTTCGACGCTGCTGACTGGGCTAGGCATCCTGACACTGCCAGCCCAAGCCCAAATGACAGCGGCCCAAGCAGCGGTCCAGGACCCAGCGGCATCAGCACAGGCCACATGTCCAGCCATGCCCGGCGCGCAGCACTACGACGTAATCGTCTTTGGCGATGAGGTGCCCGGGGTGATGACCGCGCTAAAGGTGAAGCAAACGCTGCGATCGCGACAGGAGAGTCACCGCGTCGCCCTAGTCACCGAAGGCAACACGCGCAACGGCATCGGTGGCCACTTGGTCCGCGGCGGTCTGGCCTACCTAGACCGCAACCAGGTGCCCACGAGGCTGCGATCGCAATATGGCATCTTCGGTCGTCCCAGCCCGCTCTATCAAGAATTTTTGCGCTTGGGCAGCGTCGACACCATCGCCCTAGACCGCTACACTATCGGCCCCCGATTCGACCGGGCTCTGCAAAATGCCGACATTGATGTGATTGACAGCGCGCAGCTGCGAACCGTAGAAGTTGCAGGAAATTTGGTATGTGGCTTTACTGCCGGGCAGAGCACCTACGCGGCCCGTTACTTTATCGACAGTAGCCAGGGCGGAGAGCTTGCTGCCGCTAGCGGCGCCGAAATGATGCAGGGCTTAGAAGCCATTGGCCTACCAGAGAGCGCCCTCAGTATCGGTCTCATTTTCGACCTGTACGATGTCACCATAGACCAGTTCAAAATTATGGAGGCTGAGCTAATCAGCCGATATTTTGACCCGACAGACAGGGCCGCACAGCGCTGGCTGCACATCGCCAGCGGCGGCGACCGGACCAAACGCCAAGAACTCTTAGAAGAACTCCTCGACTTCCACCGTCAGCCGAAGCTGATGTATCAGGGTACTGCTGACTCCGCCGATGTGCGGTCTTTAGCCTTCAGCATTTTAGTACACGGCTATCTTGGCCAAACCTACGACCTCAGAAGCTCTGGCTTCTTGTTCGACCGGGCCAATATCGCCGTCTTCGACGACCGCCTCAGCTTCAACGCGCTGCTGTTTTACGCGGATTCTGAGACGGCGCAGCAGCTCAGCGACAATGGAGCAAAGCCCACCGCTGAAATGCTAGCCATCGCCAATGAAGTCAAAACGCTATTTGAAAAAATTGGTGTTCCCAGAGTCGAAATCATGGACGAACTCTACGTTCGCAACGCCGGGCAGATTGCCAACCCCATCGATGAACTGTCGGCAACGCTGATGGCAGCAGGCGGCGTTTCTGAAGAAGAAGCCCTAGGTACCTTCGGCTACCACCTCGATGATCGCGGCGGCATTGAAGGGCTCGACGAGCGAGTCAATTCCACGGTGCTAAGGCTCTTCAATTTTGAGCAGATGCCCGTGTTTAACTACGGGTTTCGCCATACCCTGCCGCAAGAAAAAGAGAATTTGGCCGTGCTCGGTCCCGCTTCCGGCTTTGGTGGCTTAGGCACCACCGCTGGGCGAATTGTAGAATTTAACGTGAGCGTTGGCGAAGGGCTGGCAGTCGCCATCGCCAAGGCCGCTGCCGAAAATCGCTCGCTCCACACCATTACCAACATGGAAGTGCGCCGCGCCCTAGGCCATACGCCGGTCGTCTACGGTCACCGCACCGAAAGCTTCCGGGCCATCTCCACCCTAGAGAGCCGATTTCGCGCCATCAACTACGAAGAAACCTACCTAGAGCAGGCCCAAACCTTTTGGGAACAAGACAACCCAACCGAATCAGCCAGAACCCTAGCCCGCGCCCTCACCATCAATCCCCGAAGTCCAGAAGCGTTTCATCTACGGGGCCTACTTCAGGCAGAATCAGGCGATCGCATTCAGGCCCAGGCCGATCTCGAACAGGCGATCGCACTCTACAAAGCAAAAGGCGACTCTTCTTCGGCAGATTCTACGCGGGGCGCCTTGGAATCTTTACTGAACTAGTGCTTTATCACGACTGAAGTCATATAAGAGTATCTTGATTCATGAGCGCTGCATATTGAGCGCCTCTGCTCTATAGTCCTTGTGCCATCTTATGCCTTCTACCACTTCTCCAACGTCTGAGCCTGGCGATTTTCTGTCTGGACCCTTCGAATCACGCAATCTGTTCGAAGCGAAACCCTGCTGGTTTGTTCCTTGGGATGAACTGAGCGACCTCGACAGTGCTAAAAATCCTGACTACGGGAAGCTGCGCAAGGTAGATGCTGGGTTGCAAGAGCGCGATCAGTTTTTGCAAGAGGGCAGCCCTTTCACCATTTCTCTAGAGAGCTTTTGCGTTCAAGAATCCCACGATAGAGATAGTCACAACGATCTGCTGGTCAGAAGCTACGTTCGCTACGGAGACGAGCTAAAAACAGAAACCATCAACTTCTTTGGCACCAACATACCGGCCAAACAAGTGGTGGGCGACCTAGAATTTGAACATATTTTTGCCAGAAGAGAGTTTTCTGAAGATGCTCGAATCTGGCTCGCAATAGAAATCACAGAAGTAGATAAGGGCATTAAGGAAGCCGTCGTCACTTCTGGGTTGGCAAAAATCCGCTCTCGGTTCGGCGCTGTTTTCTCGGCGCTGATTCCTTTTTCGACCGTTGCTGGCGTCGCCCTCAATACCCTCAATGACATTCAAAAATTACGCACCCCCAAGCAACAAAACCGTCAGGTACTGTTCAACCAGATAGATCTGTACGCGCAGGCCTTGAGTGGCGGCGATGCTCCGCTGCGTAGCGGCGCCTACATCTTCTTTAATGAGCCCGTGCAGGGTGTGCAGTATCGCCTAGGGTCTGGCTTTAAGCTCAAGCGCGCGGCCATGAGCGATAAAGATATTCCAGTCACTCACGACTATGTGGTGGTAAAAGTGACACCCGGATTCGTTCGTTCGGGCACCGATCCAGACGAAATTCTCAAAAATCAGCAGCTCGCCATGGTGCTCAGCCAAGAAGACGACGAAGCAACAGAAGACGAACGCTCAGCTCACTACAATTTTTTGAGCGGATTGGTAGAAAGTGCCAACAAGCTAAAGTCTTTGGACTACTACCGCGAAGTCACCACCGCAGTCAAAATGTTCGGCCACCAGCCAACGGAGGCCCAAAAGCAGCGACTAATCGACATTCGCATGGCACTAGGCAATTACATAAATGACTAGCTAAATAACCAGCCGAACGACTGACGTTATTCCCTACTCGTTTCCGTTGGTGAGGTTACTCTTTGGGTCTACAAAGCGGTGAGCCACAGTTTCTGGCTGAATGGCGGAGAGTACAATATGGCCAGAGTCGTTGATCAAAACGGCGCGGGTTTTGCGGCCATAGGTGGCGTCGATGAGTTCACCGCGATCGCGCGCCTCAGAAATCAGCCGCTTTATCGGCGCAGACTCCGGGCTAACAATTGTTATAATTCGTTCTGCTGAAACGACGTTGCCAAATCCAATGTTGATTAATTTCATAGTGTGTTTTGCGATGCTGAGCCTTCGATGTTGAGGAGTGTTGAGAATAACGTCAGACCCGCTCGCCAGTAGCGATTGCTGCGATGACTAAAAAGAACACAACTAGGAGTGCTCCCCTCTAGAGAGGATTTACCTTGGGTTATTTCTCTTTAATCAACGTAGCCATAACGACCAAACGGAAAGCGATCCCATACCAGTCCAAAACTTAAATTCACAGCTTTGTACTCACAAAGAAGGAACCAAGCACCCTACAGACGCGTTTATCTGCACCTGTATGATGCTTTGAGGAAAGTCATGACTAAAGATGAGCTGTCTTCAACAGAACCAGTATGGCGAAGGCAAATAGCGATCGCTACACCTAGTTAGTCAGGTTTACTACACCAAAAGGGTTATCTTCACCTAGCCCAATCGGGTCACAAATCACATTCCACACAGCGCCTGTATCCGCAAGTGTAGGTAAAGAAGACATCGTACGCCCGATTTGGCCTTAGAGATTGACATCACCTCTCGCACTCATCCTGAAACATACGCAGCCTTGGGCGTACCCGAGCTGTAAGCTGAAATCCCCCGCTATGTAGAACAGAGTCGGCAGCAAGGAAGAAACAAAGCCATGCGAGCCTTCCGGCAGTGGGTACAGAGCCGCATGCAGTCTGAAAGATGAGTTTTGACAGCTGAGTTGCGATCGCACTGTAACTCTAGTGCTTTGTCAAACCCCCAAACCCTTAAACCCCCACCTCAAGCCCCAACTGAGCAACGGCAGAAAGGTCTCCCATCGACTGTGCAATATCAATGGCTCGCTGATAGCTTACCTTAGCCTGCTCTGGAACTTGAAGCGCAGTGTAGGTTCTAGCAAGATTGCTAAACGCGTGGAGAGTGCTGCGCTGATTGTTAATAGCTTGGGCGATCGCAAGATGCTGCTGATGGTAGTCGAGGGCTTTGGCATGCTGGCCTAGGGCACTGCACACGTTGCCAAGGGCACCGAGGGCTTGGCTTTCACCATTGCGATCGCCAATGTCGTGGGCAATTTGGCGCTGAGCCTCAAAATATTCTTGGGCTTGGGCGTAGTCTGCTTGGCTAAAGCAAATGCTGCCCAGGCCAGCGAGGGCGGCGCTTTCGCGAAAGCGGTTTTGGTGCTGTTTGGCGAGGGTAAGGTGCTGCTGATGGTGGTGCTGGGCTTGGGCGAAGTCTCCTAGCTGGTAGTAGCAGCTGCCCATGTTGCCGAGGGTGGCGCCTTCCATTTCTGCATCTTGGATGCGGCGGGTGAGGGGGAGGGCTTGCTGATGGTAGGTGAGGGCTTGGGTGGGGTCACCTTCCGATTCGGCCAGGTTGCCAAGGCTGCTGAGCGCGATCGCACTACCGTAGTGGCAGTCAGTATCTTGGCAAATATGCAGGCCGTGGTTGAGGTAGTCGCGGGCGGTAGAAAGGTCGCCGCTATCGATAAGAATATCGGCCAAGGAGATCATCAGCAGAGCCTGATTGGTAGCTAAGCCCAGGTTGGTATAAATTTGCAGGCTGCGCTGGTAGCAGTGGCGAGCCTGTTCAGCTCGGCCTTGAAGGTAGTAATTTTCGCCCAGGAACTGAAGGACTTGGGCGTTGAACTTTTCGGTGCCGAGGTGGTTGACTTTATCGACTAGGGCTTCGTAGAGCTTGGCGCGATCGCTCAAATAGCCCCATACTCGAAGCTGATAGTGAAGCTGCTCCTGAGCGGGCGTGTGCAAGCGGGTAGAGATAAGGGCAAAGGCGCGTTCCCATTCGCCGAGGTCGCAGAGGTGGTGAAAGGCTTGGAGGTACCCCTGAACTTGATGGATAGGTGCGTCTGATGGTGGGGGAAGGGGGCGAGTGAGCCAGTGAACAACGGCGCGGCACTGACTGCGGCGGTGGGGATTTTGGATGCGGGGCAGGACGTCGGGTGAAATGCCAAGGCGCTTGAGGACGGGTAGCGGATCAGGAAGGAGCATTGCTCAAATGAGAGAAAGCGGATGACTGAAAAGACAAATGACTGAGCAAGCAACTGATTCTGAGGGGTCCACGGCTTCTGTAGTCATGACTGAACGTATGCTTGCTCAGATTGCAATAAAGATAAAGCGGCCAACAGCAGCGAGGAAACTTAGGACGGGTTAAGGGATACTTAGCGGCGATCGCACACCTGATTAACTTAGCTGACTGGGACAGTGCCCATGCGTTGGCAACGATGACGCGACCAGACGATGAGACTTCTGAGCGACATGAGCGCTTGTTTGTTTGGGGATATTATACCGAGGCAAACAATGATGTGTCGGTAGGCAAGGCACTAGGCAATTTGGGTTACGGGTATCAGATAGCGGACTGCTGATTGACATTGAGCCTGTCTTTACGGAACGAACTATTGACCGGCAAGACAGACTACAAAGGGCTCACTGCGTTGCGGTCAAAAGTTGGCTAGGTCGAGATGCTGCCTTTGGGTGTGATGGTGGGCGTAATAGCGCTCGAGGATATCGTGAGGCCACTTATCATCTGTAGGAGATGGGGGCATGGCAGCAGGCAGTGAGTGTTATGCGAGCATCGGTGAGGACTTGGCAGCAAACATAATCGCTTGCGGGGTAGTGGAATTTGAACAAAGTGGCCTCACAATATGTTCCTATCAGGCCTCTGCGTTTCCGTCCCCTTGCGGGGTAGTGGAATTTGAACTTGTGTTAGTAACATTTGAACTTGTGTTAGTAACAACGGAGGTAGTAATGAAGTATTACTACAGTTTCCGTCCCCTTGCGGGGTAGTGGAATTTGAACCCCAGCGGGACTAGGACTCGTAGTACTCGCCGCGTTCATGTTTCCGTCCCCTTGCGGGGTAGTGGAATTTGAACCATTTGAGGGTTATTGTAATGCCTCCTTTAGACGTTTTCGTCCCCCTTTCGGGGTAGTGGAATTTGAACTTTCTGGGTAGATAACGACAAACTTAACCAAGGTTTTCGTCCCCTTGCGGGGTAGTGGAATTTGAACCAAAATATTACGCGCGTAAAGATGGCTTTGCTGCGTTTCCGTCCCCTTGCGGGGTAGTGGAATTTGAACGTGGCAAGGCGACGGTGCGTGACTTTACGCAAACCGTTTCCGTCCCCTTGCGGGGTAGTGGAATTTGAACTAAATTGGGTTTTCACAGTTGTGAACCGTTGTTTTTGTTTCCGTCCCCTTGCGGGGTAGTGGAATTTGAACTTGCTCAGGTAGGCAACGAAGTTGAAGCTTCTCGTCGCGAGTTTCCGTCCCCTTGCGGGGTAGTGGAATTTGAACATGGATCGAGATCACGCCATCAAAGCTCTCGACAAGGCGTTTCCGTCCCCTTGCGGGGTAGTGGAATTTGAACCTCTTGGTTCACTAGCCGTCCTCATGTACCTGAGAAGTTTCCGTCCCCTTGCGGGGTAGTGGAATTTGAACGGGGAGCATCGCTTTGATAAGGCTGTGAATACCGTTTCCGTCCCCTTGCGGGGTAGTGGAATTTGAACCGGCTCGCAAGAACACGGATTGGCAGAAGATTGTTTGGGTTTCCGTCCCCTTGCGGGGTAGTGGAATTTGAACGTTTAACCGGTGTTACTATTGGGTGCGGTACAACTATCAGTTTCCGTCCCCTTGCGGGGTAGTGGAATTTGAACTTGTACAGTTTTCCTATGGTGAACAATTTGACGGAAACACGTTTCCGTCCCCTTGCGGGGTAGTGGAATTTGAACTAGTTGTATTTTCCGTAGTATCTCTAAGCGCCTTTCGTTTCCGTCCCCTTGCGGGGTAGTGGAATTTGAACGAGTGGAATGCAAGCCACAACTCTGTTCATGGCTACAACGTTTCCGTCCCCTTGCGGGGTAGTGGAATTTGAACCCAAGGGGAACTTCTCAACCCCCGGCGACATGCCAGGTTTCCGTCCCCTTGCGGGGTAGTGGAATTTGAACGTGTTTTCAATTTATATTGTGTACGATGTAAACCAAGCGTTTCCGTCCCCTTGCGGGGTAGTGGAATTTGAACTGTATCCCATCGTTCTCGATGTAGAGAGTATTTATCGTTTCCGTCCCCTTGCGGGGTAGTGGAATTTGAACCCTCGGGTGAGTTCGAGAGTTGCATGAATCAGTAGGGTTTCCGTCCCCTTGCGGGGTAGTGGAATTTGAACCATTTGACATCTGTGAAAATGGGGAGGTAGGTTTCCGTCCCCTTGCGGGGTAGTGGAATTTGAACCACACGCTTCCCGCTTGGGATCAGCTTCCCAGCCGGTTTCCGTCCCCTTGCGGGGTAGTGGAATTTGAACATGATGACGGTTCTTCGGATGACGGAGGGTGTGTTTCCGTCCCCTTGCGGGGTAGTGGAATTTGAACCAGGTGAAGTTGCCTGATGGCGATGAAGATAAATGTTTCCGTCCCCTTGCGGGGTAGTGGAATTTGAACCTCAAACTCGTCTTTGAAGAAAATACCACCAGGTTTCCGTCCCCTTGCGGGGTAGTGGAATTTGAACCTCCATGGAACAAAAATTCCAAGGCAAAGTTAGGGCCCGTTTCCGTCCCCTTGCGGGGTAGTGGAATTTGAACACGCTCTGAGCAAGACTGGAAAGAGCTTCTTGAAGGTTTCCGTCCCCTTGCGGGGTAGTGGAATTTGAACCGGTCTCGCACCAAACTTTTCCGTGATTGAGGGAAGCCCGTTTCCGTCCCCTTGCGGGGTAGTGGAATTTGAACCTTTACAACCAAACTGCTGTAGATCGTGCAGCAGAAGTTTCCGTCCCCTTGCGGGGTAGTGGAATTTGAACGTGGTTATCTGACTTTGCCACAAGCGGAGTCAAACGGTTTCCGTCCCCTTGCGGGGTAGTGGAATTTGAACCGGAGTCAAACGGGCTTTTCATGCCTGACGGCGTTTCCGTCCCCTTGCGGGGTAGTGGAATTTGAACCATTGCGTAGCTGTTTCGCGCGGATACCCGATGCCTGGTTTCCGTCCCCTTGCGGGGTAGTGGAATTTGAACCGGTAAGCATGGTGTCTGTTGCGACTATGGGGCTGAGTTTCCGTCCCCTTGCGGGGTAGTGGAATTTGAACCCGACGGTGTTACAGGTCAATACCTAGGGGCAACCTGGTTTCCGTCCCCTTGCGGGGTAGTGGAATTTGAACTGTCTCGTGGGATCACGGAGACGAATGCACAAATAATGGTTTCCGTCCCCTTGCGGGGTAGTGGAATTTGAACGCCTTTGCTGCTGCGGAAGATTTTCAACACGTCTATCAAGTTTCCGTCCCCTTGCGGGGTAGTGGAATTTGAACCACTCAAAAAAAGCGAATATGGCAGGCTTGATCCGTTTCCGTCCCCTTGCGGGGTAGTGGAATTTGAACGGTTGATTTGGTATCGGCGCAGGAGGTGGTCGTACGTTTCCGTCCCCTTGCGGGGTAGTGGAATTTGAACCCCCTACCTTTGAAGGCCTTACAGAGAGCACTTTTCAGAACTCAAATTCGTGGGGGTCTTATTTGTATAACTGCAATTAAGAATCAATCTCAACAAAGTGGCTTCTAAATGGGTTGAAGCCCTTTCGTATCAATCGATTCCCTAGGGTCAACGTGATTATTAGGGTTTCAAGGTTCAAAAGCCCCCTACGAATTTGGAAGCCTGCGCACATACTAGCCCTCATATCAGCGAATGTCGATAGTTCAGGGCCTGTCTTTACGGTTTTTGACAAAATACGGAGAGCTGGACAGTAACCTACACCAGCTCTCCATCGCTAAAACCTTCCCTGCGAGAGGCTCTTAGAGCTTACGACTCCGATGTCGCTCCCATCGCCGCCGCCAACCGCAAAATTTCCCTCACCACACCACTCTTACCCCGAAAATTCAAAAGCACAACGTCCCCCGCCAAACCTCCCGATTCCTTCAGCCCCTGTACCGCATTCGTCAGCGAATGATTCATATACCCCGTCACAATCACAGTCAAATCACACCGCTCCAGCTTCCCCTTCAGCACCCGCTGCGATAGGCTCTTCTCCCACGTCGGCGGCACCTCCACCCACTGCTTTAGCCCATAGTCATCTACCAAGGTCTTGATCACCTCTCGCCGCGTCGCATCATGACCACCCACAATGCCCAGCTTCACCGCCGACAAGTCAGGTGTCGGCAGCACCTCGCCCTCTACCGGACCTGAGATCAGCCGAGACTCTCCAATGTCCGCCTCATCACACTGGGCGATATACAGCAGCAGCTCATCTACCTGCTGCTCTAGCTCCCACACCCGCAGCTGCAAATCATCATACTCCCTAGCCAGTCCGGTATTCGTGCGCTTTAGCGCATTGATTTCCCTGTCGGCATAGCGGAGCAAATCGTCCGTCTCTTTTCGCAGCTGATTGTAATCTGCCCGTAGCGTTGCCAGCCGCTGCACAAGCTGATCATTCACCTGCCGCTCATACCCCGACAGCCCCCGGTACAAGTCACTCAGCGATCGCCGCACATCGCACAGCGACCCTCTCAATCCTCGAACCCGGACCTTTCTTAGTGGCTTCATAAGCTCACACATCTCCTATATTTTTCAACACTTCAAACATCTACACTTCAAACAGCAACAGCGTGCCGTCCCTCCCACCCAGCGGCAATTCCCCACTGGGTGGGAAAAGTCTCCCCTACGCCGCCAGCCGCACAATAATGCTCGACACCCGCACCAGCTCGCGAATCTCCTTCAACACATCACCATACAAATCGCCATGGATCTGCCCGTCTTCAGCCGATAGATACCCCCCTTCAACCGCAAACCCAAGCCACGCCTGCACCTTTTCTGCCAGCACCTCAGCCGCCGCCAGACTTTCCAACAGCTGCGGCTGACATTGCCGGTAATCCCAGGCCTGCGCCAGCAGCGCACACACCTGCTCCGCCGCCTCATTCAGCTTCGCCACCAAAGGGCTCTCCTCTTCAGTCAGTGGCGGCAGCACCAGCACCAGCCGCACCGACTCATTAAACGCCAGCTCGTAGGCCAGCAGCTCCCCGTAGCAATCTGGCCGATAGCTACCCGCATACAATACTGAAACCTTCTGCTGCATCTTCTGTTGCATCTTCGCCCGCTCCTTAAACAATAAACGCCACATCGTCCACTTCTCGCTCCGGCTGCATCCCCATCACCGTCACCATCTTTCGATACCGCGGCGACATCGGATAAAACCGCACCTGGTCCTCACCTTCATCGATATATTTCGCCAGCTTCTTATTCAACATTTCTCGTTGGTCAGGCGTCAGCACACATTCAAAAACAGACTTCTGAACGCGCATACCATAGCCCTCCAAGATGCTGGCAACCTTGTTGCGCCGCTTGTCGAGCACAACGTCATAACAAACCAGATAAAACATGGTTTTACTTCTTCCACTTCATCGGCCTGTACTCCGCCCGCTCACCCGAAATGCACGCCGCATACTCCCACACCTGCAGCTCAAAGCACCGCCGCAAGCTCACCTTGTACCCCGTGTGCGGATGCACCGTTTCCGATTGCAGCTTCTCTTCCCAATGCTTGAGAAACCGCTTCAGCCCATCAGGATGCAAATACACCCCGCCACGGCCATCGGGCGGTGTAAAGTCTTCTTCAGAGTAAATTTTGGAATTGATCAGGTAAGCGACCAGAGAATCTACAACCATCGCTCGGAATTCTTCAACCAGATCGCACACTAAAGAAGGGCGATTGGGCCTAGGCGTGTGCAGGTTACCAAAATGCGTATGCAGACCAGAGGCTTCCGTCATGGCATGCACATTCTGAGAGAGCAAAGTGTAGCCTAAGCTCAGCAGACTGTTGGTCGGGTCGGTGGGCGGACGCCGGGTCCGCTTCTCAAATCTAAAGGGCTCTCTCAATTGCGATCCATAGGCCCGAAAGTACAGGTTTGCGCCATGGCCTTCATAGCCCATCATCACTTCAACCGTCTCTGCAGTCGCCACCTTCTTGATCAGTGCAGCGATTTCCTTGATAGCCTTACTGGCCAGCTCAGTCTTACGCCGTTGGTTTAGCCGCATCAGTAGCTTGCGCGAATTGTGTAGCTTGCCAACCACAATGTTCTGCGCCTGCTGCCGAACAAACGCCTCATCTTGGCACTTCGCCACCTGCGCAATCAGGTAGTCAATCTTCGCCTGTCCCGTCGTCTCTAGCCGCCCAAAGTAACGCCCCTTATTCGACAAATACAACAGCGGAATCCGCCGCTGCAGCGCCAGCCGCACCGCCCCATGAGACACCGTGCAAGCGCCAAAGAGCACCACATGGGTAATATTGTTCGCCGGAATGCTAATCCGCAGCTCCCGCTCACAAAACACTTGAAACTGCTGATGGCGCACCCGCAAATACGCCCCTTGCTCCGTCACATACAAAGTCGTCATCCCATCCCTCCAATATTCATTCTTATTGACTGTGATCTTTCGCTTCGGCCGCTTCACAATGCTGCAAGCCTTCGGCGGCCCATAGGCTGGTCTCAGGGCTGGCTTCGCAGCTGTCTTCTCCCTCTTTTTGCTAGACCAGGTCCGCACCGGTGCGACCACCTTTTGCGCCTGAAACTCGTGCCCCAGGAAGGTAAACCCCTCATCCGGCGCCACAATCCGCGTCTTCTCCGGGTTCAGCACCAGGTAAATATCCTCTAGCCAGTCGTGCATCATCCCCAGAAACCGAGTCGCCTGCAGATAGCTCTGACACACCGCCACGCAGTCATCTCCGTAGCGCACCAGCGGAATTCCCGCCGCCTGACACCGCCGGTCAAACTCACTCAGATACAAGTTCGCCAGCGCCCCCGAGAGAATTCCCCCTTGCACCACGCCCCTGTTTGGCCGGTAAAACTGCCCTTGCAGCACCATCCCAGCCTTCAGCTGCTGCTCAATCAGCCGCACCTGCCCCGGTGCAATCTTCAGCCGCTCCAGCTGACCCAGCAACACCCCCCAAGCCAAATTGTCAAAAAACTGCTGAATATCCGCCTTGATCACCCAGGCAGGCTGCGGCCCATAGCGCTTCATCACTTCATCCACCGCGCTGTAGATAGAGAGCCCTGGCCGATAGGCAAAAGATCTGTTGCTAAATGCCGCCTCTAGCCGAGGATAAATCGATTGCAACAAATAGCGCTGCACGATCCGATCCTTCACCGTAGACAGGCCAATTAGCCTTTCGCCAACCTTCTGCCCGCCCTTCTTCTTCGCCACATAAAAGCCCTTCGCCGGACTCGCCGCATATACCTCGCGCCGCATCTGCCGGTGCATGTGCGACAGTTCTTCTTTCGCCACCCCTGCAAATAGCGCCGTCGTTATCCCATCAATGCCCGCCGCCGGACTGCCTCGCTGCACAAGGCCCCAAGCCGCGGACAAATGCTCTGCATAAACCTGCATTCGCATTACCTCATTTCGTTGACAAATTTATCTTGCCAACGCCCTACCTGAGGTCAGACCTGAGCACTGCCTGAGTTCGTGCCTGAGTTCGGCTCTGCTATACTTCTAGGCAGCATTGTCGAATGTATAACCCCTGTCAGCTATGACATTCACCCCCATTCGCTACAAGACATACCTGGAGTACATACAGGCTGACATTGGTCCAGACAAAACCTGTCGCCTACTAAGTAATGGAGAGGTCATCCAGTTGCCACCAGAAGACGATGAAAACATTGTCATAGCAGACGAATTCGCCGAATTAATTAGACGGCTTTCCGGAAATAGGAAGCTAGTGAGAACCTCCTCTACAGAAATTCAGGTTCATCCAGTTGGCGATAAATGCGTCAATCGCATTCCAGATCTGGTCGTTCTTCGCCCTGAACACAGACAGCTCTTTGCCAAGCTCACAAAAAGCGCCATCCTTTTCGAAATGCCGCCACCGCTGCTAGTTGCTGAAATCGTCAGCCCTGGCAATGACCATGGCAACAACTACCGCCGCGACTACGATTGGAAACGCCAACAATACGAATGGTGGCAAATACCCGAATATTGGATCATTGACCGACACAGAAACCAAGTCGTCATCTTTACCCTCCAAGCAGACACCTACCAAGAACAGCGCTATGCAGAGGCAGACATCATCACCTCATCCGTCTTTCCCACACTAAAAATCGTCACTAGCAATCTTCTCTCTGGCAACCTCCTCTAATATCCTCTCAACCGCTCACTTCATCATTCCTTGTTCATCATTCATCCCTTTCTCCCGTGCCTCGCTCCATCTGCGTACACCCTAATCACAAACCCACCATCGCCGCCGCCTTCAAGCGCAACGGTATTCATACCCAAGGCCAGCTAGCTAGCCAGCTCTGGATAGCGCTCTCCACTGTCAACAACTTTTGCCGAGGTATAAAAGTCTCCGTCTCCAAATTTGAACAAATTTGCGAAGCCCTTGGCCTAGAACCCAGTGAGATTACGCTCCCACTCAACCCAGAAACTCAACCCCCCCAAACCCCCAAATCCCTAAGCCCCCAAACCCCTTCCACCCTTTCCTACAATATTCCCTTCTTCGCCTACGACGACTTCTGGGTAGGCCGCGCCCAGCTCACGACCGACCTCCTCTACAAACTCACCACCCACTGCCGCCTCCTACTCCTCACCGGCATCTCCGGCATCGGCAAAACCGCCCTCTCCGAGCGCCTAACCCTAGCACTACACCCCCCCCAAACCCCACACCCCCCAAACCCCTACCCTCCCATTCACCCACACCCTCCAAGAAAACTTCGACAACCCCGAGCAGCCCACAGACTTTGCCAGCTTCGCCGCCCGCCTACTAGAAGGCTGCCATCAACCCGTCACCCCCGAAGAGCGATCGCAGCCCTCCCTGCTCACCCGTCGCCTCGTCACCTACCTACAGTCACACCCCGTCCTAGTCTTGGTAGACTCACTAGAACAAATCCTCCAAGGCAACCCAACAGAAGGCTGGAGCGAATTTCAAGACGATGGCTATGTCAGATTTTTCAAAGCTATTCTGGCCAGCAACCAGTGCCCAAGCCGCGTCATCATCACGTCGCAAGATTTGCCGCCCGAACTAGACGAAATCGGCGATCGCTATGCCAACTTTTGGCACTGCCAACCCCTCAAAGGCCTCACCCCAGAAGAACAACAGCAGCTATTTGATAACACTGGCTTTGCAGGCACTGACCAGAGCGCCACCGACACCCTCACGCGAATTGGCAGTGCTTACGAGGGCCACCCATTAGCCCTGCGGACCATTTTGGGAGAAATCGGCGATTCTCCCTTCTTTGGCAACGTCGCTGCCTACTGGAATCGCTACGGCCACGAAATTGAAGCGGTTGAAAAAGCCCTTGCCGAAGCTGCTGCGGGCCAAGCGGTCGGCACTAACGACAAATGGCGACTCGCTAGCTTCACCCGCGCCCTCCGCCGCAAAGTGCAGGCCCGCCTAGAGCACACCCTCAGCAGACTCCGCCAAGACGCCCGCTACGCCTATATCTTGCTTTGCGAGACCTCCGTCTACCGCTGCCCCGTCCCCGAAGAGTGGTGGCTCAGCCATCTAGAAGACTGGGCCTCGGCGCCCCACAGCCCTCAGACCGATGCCGAGCTACAGGCCACGCTCGATATTTTGCGCGATCGCTACCTCATCGAAGAAACCCCCGACGGAGATCGCATCCTCCTCACACAACACAACCTCATCCGTAGCCTCTCACTCACTCACCTCAAAAACCTCACCTTCGAGGCATCTGCTTAGCCGCGCCGCCTTAACATAGCAGCAGCAGTGATATTACAACTGCAGATCCAATAAAGGTCTGTCCATATCTACCGCTAACAGCGTGCTGAGTCAAAACGCCACAAGGAAAAATGAAAATGACTGCTACAAACGCAGCAATGGTTGCAGACATTTAAGGAAAAAGACTTGCACAGGCAACAATAATTACAGATATTGAAGCAACAGGACTTACAGATGCAGCTCTGCCTGCTACATAGGCAACAATAGCTAAAGCAGAAGCCGCAAACTCTTTACCTAATGTCACAAAGACTGCAACATAAGTTGCAAATCTTTCTTGCTGCGTAACAATTCCTTTAACTCAAGCAGGCTGACTAGAGCTGGCCTAGGAAATGCTGCTGTTAGAGTCAGTCACCATGCCAGCCGAATTGTCAATAATCGTGGCCAGTGCGCTCAGCTAAGCTACTAATCGACCTACCCAACGAACATTTGCAATCTTAGTCAACGTACGATAGCTTGCGATAGAGTAGATCGCGAAGCACTGAAGATAGCACTCTGCGAACAGCCATCGCCTCGCAAACAGAGTTTACTGACCTTTTGCCAATGCCAACTGAAATAGAAGAGAAGTGGATTTCCATCGGGGTGGCTTGGTGCCTGGCCTACAGTCAGTTTCAGACAGCAACCTCAGAAACCTCCTCAGGTAACCTTTCAAAAGACACGATAGATAGCTGGCGTACGAGTCTTCGCAATCAGACGCTACCTGCAGATAACGTCTGGAAAAAATACCTCGATACAGCAGAAGCAATTAAAACATTCTTCTACGCAACTGATGAAAAAGACCAGGACGTCAGCAACAGGCGATCGCCAGGCGACATTTCTCAATGTATAAAAAACAACAACCTAGAGCACTCCAAACTCGGACTCATTTACGGTGGCGTTACCCGAGTGAAAGGATACATCCTTGAATCTGCAGACCTCCAAGAAATTCGAGGTGGCTCCGCACTGCTTGATCGTATTAATCTAAAAGACTTACCCGCTATCTTTGAGGGAGAGACGTTTGAAAAAAGTGATGGCACGCCATTAGTTAGCGCAGAGTTATCCAAAGCACTTATCCCCCAGCTAATAATTTATTCAACGGGCGGCAATATTTTGGCGCTCTGCCCAGAAGCCTGTGTCCAAGCACTTTCTAACGCCATAGAAAAGCGCTACGCACAAGAAACCCTGACTGCCGATGCCTGCGCAGTAGGCGAAGTCTTTAACCCCGTCGAGCTATATGCCGGACTGTTGACTGACGCACCTTTAAGGACCCTTTGGAAAGACGATGTCGCTCAGCAGTTCGACAGCAATCCTGTTTTGCAGGCGTACTTTGGTCTATCTCAATACGAGAATGTAGCATCCTTCACTGAAGCCTTTTACAAGCGAAAGAACTTTGGCGAGCTGGTCGGTCGACTGACCAAT
>JBCBIK010000023.1:0-42487 GCA_038524545.1 Cyanobacteria bacterium J06623_4
AATCGCACCAGCATTCTATAGCGAAAGACATGACGCAATGTAGCCCTTCGACTTAAGTAATAGAGAAAAAGAAAAAACATCAGGATTAGGAGAACACCATGCGCAACGTTATTCTTCATGCCTTTAACTGGCGTTACACCGACATTATCGAAAATTTAGAAGGTATTCGCTCAGCTGGCTATGGCGCTATTTTGATTCCGCCACCGCTCTACTCTGATCCAAATGGTGACCAGTGGTGGCAGCGGTATCAGCCAAAGGACTATCGGGTTTTACTTTCTCACCTCGGTGGAAAGAAAGAGTTAGAGCAACTGATTGCCGCTTGCCATGCAGGGTCGCCTAAACTGCGGGTGTATGCGGATCTAGTTATTAACCATATGGCAAATGAAGATCGGAGCGATCGCTTTGATTTTCCAGGAAAAACAGAACTTGATCGCTACAAAGCGAAGCCCGACCTTTACGAAGAGAACCGGCTGTACGGCGATCTCAGCGACGGATTGTTTTCTGGCTTTGACTTTAATCATGCAGGTGAAATCGAAGGCCACGAATGGTCTGATCGAGGGGCTGTGCAATATCAAAATTTATCTGGCCTTCCAGATCTTAAAGATTCTCCTTGGGTCTTCGAACAGCAGCGATTGATGGTCGAAGCACTAGTAAAGATGGGATTCGATGGATTTCGAGTAGATGCCATCAAGCACATTACCGAGCGAATGGTTGACAACATCGCCGACCAGCCATCTATACGAGAAAAATTTTGGTTTGGGGAAGTGCTCACAGGCAGCGAACACGATGAGCGCATTTTTCTGGAACCCTTTCTCAGAGAAACCTGGATGTCCGCCTACGACTTTCCACTGTTTAACACCATTCGTGAAGCCTTTAGCTTCGGCGGCTCACTTCGTCATCTGGTGCGTCCTCAAGAGTATGGCAACGCGCTCCCGTGGAATAGAGCAGTCACCTTTGTGGTTAATCACGATGTGCCTCACAATCACGGATTTCGGTCTTGGCTGCTCTCTCCCCAAGACGAGCATTTAGCGCACGCTTACATGCTTGGGCGAGATGGCGGTGTTCCCCTCATCTACTCCGACAATAACGAATCGCACTATCCAGAAGACAAAGATCGCTGGCTGAATCTGTACAAGCGCCCAGACATCACCGCTATGATCACGTTCCACAACGCGCTGCATGGCGAGCCGATGGCGATGCTCTACGAAAGCGATACTTTGCTGATATTCCGCCGAGGCGATCGCGGCATTGTTGCGATTAACAAAAGCGATTCAGACCAGCAGGTAGACCTCAATACCTGGGGACTCAAAAATCCAGGCACCTACAGAGACCTCATTCACAACCATAGTCTGACAATTTCTGGAAACAGACTGTCGCTTCTAGTGCCCAGTCGCTCAGCTCAAATGTGGCTCTCCAAACTAAGCGCGTAATGCCAGCGCTGGTTTAAGTTGTAACGTCATTGCTCAGGCTAAGAAGCTAGGGTCATATACGCCTATGTAAGCGTGATACAAACAGTGCAGCGAAAGCCCAGTGTATCGACCACTAAGTGACGCTTAATGCCGTTGATTGCACAGACAAGAAAAGAGACTGACTCCCATGGCAAGGGAGAAACTACCAGCTCTCTAAACTTTGTGGGCCGTGCACTGTCGTAACATGCGGGTACCTTGAGCCTAGTGGAATGGGTTATAGATCGTACATCTCTTTTAGATGGCAAGGTAGTTCCTAATTATGATGCGCCTTAATCAAGCTTTTTTGAATCGATCTGCTTTTGGAAACTCTTTTGAGCGCCTCAGAAAATGGGTAGCGCTGCTCTCTCCATTGGCGGTGCTCACGGCGAATGTAATGGTTGCGCTGCCAGTAGGGGCAGTTGAGTTCCCGTCGACGGGCGATCGCGGTGCACCCGGACGTACCGCTGGCGGGGGTACCCGAGGGGGCTGGTGCGAGCACGGCATGTGGACTCCTGAGGCTGCCATGGCCCTAGTGCCTGGCAACAATGTCAGCACGTTTGCAGGCGATCAGGCATCGCTGTCTATTTATATTTCAGACATGTTCAATCACAAGCGGGCTGAAGTGTATGTGCAGCACGCACAGACTCGCGAGACGGTGTATCAGCAGCAGATGACGCTCACCGGACTGGAAGCCGGGGGCATCGTCAAGATGGTGCTGCCTGAGACAGATGAGGCTGGGCGTCCGCTGTTAGCCGTTGAGGAAGACTATTTTTGGGAGGTTGCGATTATTTGTGATGTGAGCGATCGCACCCGAGACTACACCGTTCAGGGTTTCCTACATCGTCAGGCAGTCAGCGCCGACTTCCTCGAAGCGATCACCACGGCCACACCGACTGAGCAGGTAGAGCGCTACGCTGAGGCCGCCCTGTGGCAAGAGACCCTGCAAACTGCCGGAGCGCTACGGCAGAGCGAGCCCGAAAGCTGGCGCGAGCTGCTAGTTTCAGTTGGCCTAGAGAACTTACCGGCAGATAACTGGGTAGATTGCTGCCAGCTAGTGCAAACCGCTGAGCAGGAAACCGCTAACGCCACGATTAGATGAAACGATGGCAGCGCTTAGTTTGGCAGTGGCGGGGCGTGCTGATAACAGCACCGAGCGTTGCTGCCATTGTGCTGTTGCTAAGGTTCACTGGCCTTCTGCAAGCATGGGAATGGGCAGCCTACGACCAATACATGCGGCTACGTAGCAACGAGCCGACAGATGAGCGAGTCGTCATTGTCGGCCTCGATGAAAACGACATTCAAGCCCTAGGCCAGTCGACGGTATCAGATGAGGTGATGGCCCAGCTGATAGCACAGCTAAAGGCACAGTCGCCTCGGGCCATCGGGCTAGATTTTTACCGGGACTTGCCCGTCCATCCAGGACACGAGACGCTGGTCGATATCTACGAAACCACGCCCTATCTTATTGGCATTCGCAAAGCAATTGGGGAAGCAGGGCGCGATACGGTTGCGCCGCCACCTGCGCTAGCCGCGCTGGGCCAAGTCGGCGCGAATGACCTGGTAGTGGATGCCGATAATACGGTTCGTCGAGGCCTGCTTTCTTTTGAAGATAGCGATGAGAATGCGGTTTACAGCCTGAGTTTGTATCTAGCGCTGCTGTATTTGGAACAGGAAAACATCGGACCAGAAGGGGTGACCGAAGACAGCTGGCGGCTAGGGCGATCGCTATTTTCTCCTTTCTCTGCCAGCAGCGGTGGCTACATTCGCGCATCAGACGCAGGCTATCAAAAAATTATTAACTACCGGGGTGCCGCCCGCTCCTTTGAAACCGTCTCTTTTTCAGACGTACTGGAAGAAAAAGTGCCGAGTAACTGGGCCACTGACCGGGTCGTTTTGATCGGCGCAGTGGGCGAGAGTTCAAATGACTTTTTCTACACGCCCTACAGCAGCACGTTGCTCTCTTTGCCAGAGACCATGGCCGGGGTAGAGGTACATGCAAACCTAACCAGCCAGATCATCAGCGCGGCGATGGAAGGCAGACCGCTGATCAAAAGCTGGTCCGAGCCGGTTGAAGGATTGTGGATACTGCTGTGGTCTGGAGCGGGAGCACTGCTGATGTGGCAGTTTGGCCAAAGTAATCGTCAGACACAGCGAGGGTGGAAGCGAGAAGTGGTAATTGGTAGTGCGATCGCACTTTTAGGCGGCAGTACCTACATACCCTTTTTGTACGGATGGTGGCTACCGGTAGTCCCGGCTTTTTTGGCCGCTACAGGGTCAGCCATTAGCGTCATGGCTTACCTGGCCCGCAGCGCTGGCGATATTCGGCGAACGTTTGGCCGCTATCTGAGCGATGAAATTGTCACCACGCTACTGGAGAGTCCAGAAGGGCAAAAGCTCGGTGGAGAACGGCGAGAGATTACCATTTTGACCTCTGACCTGAGGGGCTTTACGGCCACCTCCGAGCGACTTCCCCCAGAGACCGTCATCAAAGTGCTGAACTTTTATCTGGGCCGGATGGCAGATGTGATCGCCCGCTACAACGGCACGATTGATGAATTTATGGGAGATGGCATTCTCATTCTCTTTGGCGCGCCGATTCAGCGGGCAGACGATGCCAAACGAGCAGTTGCCTGCGCGGTAGAGATGCAGCTAGCGATGGAAGAGGTGAATAAAACGGTGCAGGAATGGGGCCTCGCACCACTAGAAATGGGCATTGGCATCCACACCGGTGAAGTGGTGGTCGGAAACATCGGATCTGAAAGAAGAACAAAGTACGGCGTCGTTGGCGGACCGGTAAACCTGACCTATCGGATCGAGTCTTTTACCACCGGTGGGCAAATCTTCATCTCTGAGGAGACCCGGCAAGCCGCTGCACCCATCGTAACAATACGCGGAGAGCAGACGGTAAAACCCAAAGGCGTAGCCACCCCCATCACCATCTACGATGTATCGGGCGTCGAGGCCCCTTACCATCTAAGCCTCATAGAAGAAAAAGAGATCTTTTACACCTTGCAGCAGCCTATTCCCGTGCAGTTTAGCCTGCTGCAAGGCAAGCACATCGACAGCGCCATGACCAAAGGCCTTCTTACGCAGCTCTCAGAAAAAGGAGCCCTCTTAACGGTGGCTTCTCCAGACGCAACAACAAAAGAGTCGGCTGTGTTAGAAACGCTGGCCAACATCAAGCTAAATCTGTTGTTTGAAGATGGCAGTACCGCCAGCGAAGACGCTTATGCCAAAATTTTGAGCGAAGTTGCGATCGCGAAAGTCCCCAGTTTTTCCATTCGATTTACAGCTAAGCCACCTGCCGTCGCCGCTCAACTTGAAGACTCTTTTAGGGCGATTTGCAACGATTGAGTCAGCTTAGCAACTCACCCAAAAACCGTTATACAATGAGCCGCCAAAGAACAACCGTAAGGCCGAGAGTAAGGCCGTGCTGTGGGAGAAGCTTCAGCCAAGATTGACGAGCGATCTTTTGGGTGAGCACAAAGCTAAAGAATGCACCCAGGACAAGCGAAACGCCTTGTAAGAAGGCAATCACAGCCGGATGCGCACTGAGGGTGTAGCCAGTGGCAGGCTGCTGCCAAGTCGCCCAAAAAACAGGCACCAGCTGCCCGGCTTCAGAGAGTCCAAGGAGAAGATAGTGCGACAGGCTGGCAAACAGCACCAGGGGCAGGTAGCCGTAAGCCAGTTCTAAAAATGTGCGGGTAGCACCAGTTCCCTGACGGGCAGCGCGAACTTTGTCTATGATGAGCGCGATCGCACCCGGCAAAAACAAAACAATAGTAGCCGCGATCGCATGCCCCCAAAACGTCTCTAAAATGCGGGTATCACCAGTGAACAACACCGATAGCTGCGGCAGCCGGTGCAAGAAAACAGCGCCCAGCAGCAACAGCAACAGCGCCACTTCGTAGCTGGTGGCATTGTGAGTAGTCCACAGCTCTATGCCTGGTGGCCGCAGATTGAGCGCTACAGACTTGTGCGGGCAGGCCTTGAGACAGGTCATGCACAGCACACAGTTGCGATTTTCGGTGAGCTGGGCGGGGTGAGAGTAAATGGGGCAGCCGCCAGTGGCCTGGCCAATCCCCTCAGCAGGGCCCCCTTTGTAGCAGTGGTATGTATTGCAAGTGGCAGAACAAATCCCTTGCTGCGCCCGTAGCTCCACCATAGACAGCTTGGCAAAAAGGCCGTTCATACCGCCAATGGGACACAGGTACCGGCACCAAAAGCGACGCTCAAACAGCACAGAACAGACAACGGCACCGGCTGTAATGATCAGCAGCAGCCAGCCAGAAAGGTAGGCCGTATTCTCCAAATTCCACAGCTCTTCCCAAAGCAAAATCACGGCAAAGCCGCCGTAGAGTATCCAGCCACCCCAACGCTCAGCCCACGCCCTCGGCCACCCCTGAAGCTGACGCGGCCAAGCCTTGAGCGAAAGCCTCTGAGCAACTTCTCCGTAGATCATAAAAGGGCAGACAGCGCACCACAGCCTGCCGACGAAGGGAAACCCAATGAGAATAAGCGGCCACCACCAGGCCCAGAAAAAGTTCAAAGCAAAATTTTGATCTCGCGTCTGGGGACCCAAAAAGAGAATCGCCACCACAATCGGATAGAACCACAGCGTAAAGCCGTAGTTGATTCTATCTGGCCACCAAGGGCTTAGTAGAAAGGCCCTGAGCTTGGGATATCCCTCCAGCAGATTGAAACGGAAGCGTCGCTTGGGGCTCTCTGCCGCCCAAAAGACTTCTTCTGTCAGCACGGTGCGATCGCCCGATTGATTGATCGCCCGCCCAACCATATTTTCCAATTCGCGGAGGTTACCAGGAAAATCGTAGCTCTGTAGCCTGCGCAGCGCAGCAGGATCTAGCCTACGCTTACCAATACCCCGCTGACGACACTGCAGCTGAGCAAAGTAAGTAATTTGCGCTTCGATGTCGGCTTTTCGCACCCGCAATGGAGGTACTTTTATCTGCTTATCGGTACGCTTCACGAAGTCGGGCAGCGCTTTCTCGGCGACCATCAAAATCCAGGCCGGGCTCTTTCTCAGCGGTAGGGGAAACTCGCCTTCTCGGCTAACCGGTCGATAGAGACCCGTTTCAATCAGCGCTAGAATGGGCGCTTTGAGACTGTCGTCTAGGTCTTGAACATTGTTGAGTAAGAGGGTGCCTTTGCCAAGCCAAGCAAGCAGGCCAGGCTGACTGTCACCGCGGCCAAAAAGATCTTGCGATCGCAACTTTTCACAGTTCACCTGAATCATGGGCTCACCTTTGTTTGAAGAGCCATAGTGGATAAGCGCTGCCAAATTGTCTTTATTGAGACCAGGTTCACCAAAAATCAGCACAGACGGTCTACGACTTGGCGAGCGATCAACAACGGGCTCGGCCTGGGTTACCTCACGAATATTTTGCCGAAGACGCTTGGCATAGCGGCTGCTGCCAACCACCCCTCGTTTAACCCGAGTGACGAGATAGGGTCTGAGCGCCTGCTGACTTTCTTGCTCGTAGGCAAGCTGTTCGGAAAGGTTCTGCAAGGCCTCCGACAGCAGCCGAGAGAGTTCCTGACTCAGCTCTGGAAAAGTCTGGGCAAGTTCTTGAAAGCGAGATTTCTCCAAGCGCCACAGCACAGCATCTGTCAGAGAAATTATTGTATGAGTGGTGGGCGTCTCTAGCAGCAGAGACTGCAGATGGAGCACTTCTCCCGGCTCAAGCGTGACCGTTTGCGCGGCGCTAGCACGACGGGTGCGATAGCTTTCGAGCTGGCCAGCTCTCAGGATATAAAGCGCGTCTGGTTCAGTATCTTCTAGGATCAGCCTGCGATTGGCGGCGAAGGGCATCTCGGTGAGGCAGCAGGCAATTTCGCTGACGAGCGCTTCGGGTAAGCCACGAAAAATAGTGTGCGCCTGCAGCCAATTGGCGCGATCGCGGGCTGACTCATCAAATTGCACTGGGTCCATGGGAGCATCGCCTCGTTGAAGGTGCTTCCAACCTAGCCTACTATTGACCGACTGGCGGGCTCAAACCGGGGTTAGGCCCGGCAAAGATGGCGACACAGTAGAGTCTGTTGTTTGTTGGAAAGGCAATTGAAGAGTGAAAGTGGTACCGATGTTTTGCTTAGATATGCAGCTCAGCTCTCCGCCATGGCGATCTACCACAATTTTGAGACTCACTGACAGCCCCATGCCGGTTCCAGAGCCAATGGGTTTCGTCGTAAAGAAAGGATCGAAAATATATGGCTGCACATCGGCAGAAATGCCATTTCCGTTATCACTGATGGTAATGACAACACCGTTTTCTTTGCGATAAGTGGAGAGAACTAGTTGCGGACACCAGCCCTCTTTCGGCTGGGCGCTAGCGGCATCTATCGCATCAAGCGCATTGGCCAAAAGATTTAAAAAGACTTGGTTCAACTGACCCGGATAGCACTCAATTTTGGGGACATTACCGTAGCGCTTTATGACCTGAACAGCGGGGCGAAATGCCTGAATATTCAATCGATTCTGGAGAATAAGTAGTGTGCTTTCCAGGCCTTCTTCTACAGTGGTCTCTTTCATATCAGACTCATCGAGTCTGGAGAAATTGCGTAGGGAGAGCACAATATCGCGAATGCGCTGGGTGCCATTCTCCATAGAAGTAAAGGTTTTAGAAATGTCTTCTTTTAAGAAGTCCAAATCGATGTCGTCAATTTTCTCTTCAATTTCTGAGTTGGGCTGCGGGTAGTGGTGCTGGTAGAGCTGAATGAGCTCGAGCAAATCACCCGTGTAGTCCATTATGCAAGGTATGTTGCCATGGATAAAGCTCACCGGATTGTTGATTTCGTGGGCAATACCGGCAACCATTTGCCCTAGGCTAGACATCTTTTCGGTTTGAACTAGCTGGGCCTGGGTGGCCTGCAGCGCGTCCAAGGCCTGTCCGATTTGAATATTTTTGGATTCTAGCTGTGTTTTCTGCCTTTCGAGAGTTTGATTGTACTTCTCTAAATTTTCATGGGAGGACTTGAGGTATCCAGTCATCCGGTTGAAGGTTTTGGCCAGGGTACCAATTTCATCTCCCGATTCTATGGTGGTTTTGACATCCAGGTTCCCCTCTGTGACTTGGGCCGTAGCCCGGGTCAGGCGGACAATCGGATCAGCAATTTTTCGACGAAGAAGTAACACCATGGCAAGGGCAACGCCCAAGGCAAAAAAACTACCCAGTAGGGTCTGCCACTGAGCGCTTACCAGACTTGCCCGGCTCAGCTCTAGTTCATCTTCTAGAAGTCGCTGCTGACTGAGGACTATCTCATCTAGCAGCGCGAGCATCTCTGCAGCCAGCGGTTCAGCCTTTGTATTAAACAGGAAAAGATCCTGCCGGTACTGATTACTCTCTGCAATCGTGAGCAGTTCGGGAATGATGTCCTGAAGCCGCTGACGGTGGAATTGTATCGTCTCAGCTAGTGCTTTCTGCTCCAAGGTTAGCCGCCCGGAAGTTGCTGTAATGGTATCCCAGTGCTGTTCTGCAGCTTGGGCCTTACCGGCATACTCAAACCGAAAGTCAGGATTGCGGCCAATCAGGTAGGCTCGCAGCGAAGCCCCCATGAGCGCAGAGGCATTTTGAAAAGCAGCAAGCTGGGTGAGGAGCTGAACGTTTTCTAGGGTGGGCGATCGCTTTGACTGTAAATCAATCAGCTGCTGAGCTTCTGCCTGAATATTGAGTAGGGCCAGCTCTCCCTGTTCTTGAAAAAGCTTGAGCGCAGGCTGATTTTCTATAAATTGATCGCTTAAGACAAACAACTCTTCAGGGATTTGCCGCCATTCCACGTAGCGGGCTTGTAGTTCAGAAAGGTGGGTCTTGTTTTCTACAGAGAGGGCAGCATTGGCATCTAGCAGCGTCAGCATCGATGACAGCTCACGCTCAAAAGACTGCCGAGAATGGTAGTAGCTATTGCGATATTCTGAACTGCCCGTAACCAGATAACCCCGAACATGAGAAGACATTTTGAGTAGGTCTTGCTGGGCTTGCGTAGAAGCCAAGGCTGTGGGCACTCTCACCTGCTGAGTTTGTTTGATATTTCGAGTGGCGAGCATGCCACCCCAGTAGTTGCAGCCAAAAACAACAAACGTCAGCAAAATCAGCACACCAAAGCCCACGTTGAGCTTACGACTGATGCTGAAGTCCGCAAAGATATCAGAAACAGGCTTTAGCAAGTCGTAGGTTTGGTGCGATCGCCTGCTGTTATTAAAGCGATCGCATCTATTACCAAAAGGGATCCGTGCGGAAAGTCTTCTAGAACGTGTCCTAAAAAACCTTCCGAAGATCCTTTTAGGAATCCACTTGGCAACGCTTCTAGATAGTTGCCTTGGAATCTCTTTTTGGGAGGGGTCGTCAGAATGTGACATAGACCTTAGAACGCTGAAATAGCTCTTGGGGCGGCATAGGTAGGGCGATTAGGCTTGTCCTTGGTTCATCACAAAATCGGCGAAGCTAAGTTCATTCACCCGGTTCCACTGGTAAATGTCAGCGCGAAACGTTTTCCAAGACTGATAGATTTCATTGAACTGGCTATTTTCGCTGGCCAGCTCATCGTAGAGGTCAAAAGCTGCCTGATAGCTAGCAGAAAGAATCTCCTGTGAAAACGGTAAGAGCTTGGTACCGCTCAGCATGAGCCGATTGAGCACATCCCCATTGACCGCGTTGAACTTGGCAAGCATTTTGTTGTTCACATCTGCTGCTGCCGCCTTAAAGATTTCCTGATAGTGGCTTGGCAGCGTATTCCAGGCTTCCAAATTGATCTGAAATTCGTAGCTAGTGCCAGGCTCCCACCAGCCCGGATAGTAGTAGTAGGGAGCTACCCGATTAAGCCCAAGGGTTTCATCGGCGTGGGGATTTTTCCACTCGGCAGCTTCCACGGTGCCTTTTTCTAACGCTTCGAAGATGTCACCGCCCGAAAGATTGTGAATTTTGACGCCGAGCCGCTCTAGGATTTTGCCCCCGAGGCCAGGCACGCGCATATTGAGTCCGTTAAAGTCTTGAACGCTGTTCACTTCCTGCTTGAACCAGCCACCCATTTGGCCGCCCGTGTTGCCACCCGGAAAGTTGATAATGCCGAGGTCCGCGTAGAGCGACTGCATCGCTTCTAGGCCGCCTCCGTAATAGAGCCACGCATTCTGCTGAGCAGCGTTGAGCCCGAAGGGTAGCGTCGTGCCAAAGGCGAGGGCGTTGTTTTGGCTGAGGTAGTAGTAGCTGGCCGTGTGACCACAGGCCACATCGCCAGACTGCACCGCCGATAACACTTCTAAGCCACCGGCCAGCTCTCCCGCTGGATAGGGCGTAATCACAAAGTTTCCATTAGTCATTTTGCTGATCTGCTTGCAAAAGAGATCGGCACTATCAAACAAAATTTGTAGAGACTTCGGCCAGCTGGTCGCCATTTGCCACTGAATAACCGGTTCGCCGCTGTTGGTAGCCACTGGTGCCTGCTGCGATGTTTCTTGAGCTTGAGATCGGCAGGCTCCGATTGTCGCAGCGCTGGCTAGACCGAGAGTTCCACGGGTTAAAAGATGTCTTCTTTGCATAATGTGATGCGGGTAATAAAGGATTTTTTGAAAAGGTTCTATTCGTCTGTTATCTACTAGTCTGCAGTTTGCATAGCAAAGCGATCAAAGCTGAGTTCGTTGATTTGATTCCAGCTGTATACCTGCGCTCTAAATGTTTTCCACTGGCTGTAGAGCCTGTTAAAAGTCTCATTACTACTGGCGTATTCTTCGTAGAGCTTTTGGGTTTCGAGGTAGGCAGCTTCCAAAATGACGCGATCAAAAGGGAGAACTTGGGTGCCGTTTTGTTTTATCCGCTTGAGTTCTCTGCCATTTTTGGCGTTGTATTCAGCGGGCATCGTGGTGTTTATTTCAGCAGCGGCCACCCTAAGCGCTTCTTGATAAACCGTTGGCAGGGAGTCCCATTGCTGGCGATTGACCTGAAGCTCATAGGTAGCACCGGGCTCCCACCAGCCAGGATAGTAGTAGTAAGGGGCGGCTTTTGTGATGCCAATCTTATTGTCGTCGTAGGGGTTGTTCCACTCGGCAGCATCAATGGTGTCAGCGAGCAATGCAGGCGCAATTTCGTCTGCAGAGAGAACTTGTACATCGACACCAAGACGTTTCATCACTTTGCCGCCAAATCCCGGAATTCTCATTTTGAGTTTGGTGAGGTCGGCAGGCTGATTGATTTGTTTGCGAAACCAGCCGCCCATCTGAACGCCTGTATTGCCAGCGGGGAAGTTGATAATGCCATAGGGTTGGTAGAGTTTGCGCATGGCATCTAAGCCGCCGCCGTAGTAAAGCCAAGCATTTTGCTGGGCGGTATTGAGGCCGAAGGGGAGAGTCGTTCCAAAGGCAAGGGCAGGTTCTTTTTCGACGTAGTAGTAGCTGGCGGTGTGGCCACACTCGACGGTGCCTTCTGACACAACGTCTAATACCTTCAGCCCAGGCGCCAATTCACCAGAGGCATAGGGCGTAATCGAAAATCGCCCGTTGGTCATTTTTCTGACGCGACGACACAGTCGCTCAGCACCGCCAAAAAGGATATCGAGCTTTTTGGGCCAGCTAGTGGCCATCTTCCACTGAACGGTGGGAAGCGTAGACGAGTTCGGCGAGGGCGTTTCTGTGGCAGATGTCTGGCGACAGCTGGTTGCCAGAGCAGCGCTGGCCGTACCGGCGGCGAGTCCGAGCGCTGTTTTTTTACACGTATCGGTTAGGAACAAGCGTCGTTTCATGGCTCCGCCACAAATGATTGAACTAGGTCTATAGTGCCCAGTTCACAAAAGTGGGCGTTAGAGAGAATCGCAGTTACGCATATTTGTGTATGGCGAAGTATCTATTTGCTTCTCAGCTCATAACCCTTGAAGTCAGTAGACTTTTTCAACGATATGAAGATTGCTCGGTCGGCTTGCTTGATGAGTACAGCATCAGACCTTATGGTGAGCTTATGCGCGTAAACAGCTATACAACCCATTAGAATTACCGATGACTACCGATCTCTTCTGCCTGCTGATATTGGCACTCTGGTCAATTCCGTTGAACCATATTCCGGCACTTGCTCGGGTAAGTGAGGCCGGTATGGAGTGGGCTGCGAGTAACCGCGAGAAGGCGATACAAGGGGCGCCTTGGGTTGGCCGCGCAGATCGGGCCCAGCGAAACCATCACGACAATTTAGCCATGATTGCAGCGGTAATTTTAATTGCTCAGCTGACGGGGCAGGCAGATGGATTTACGGCGAATGCGGCGATCGCAATCCTCATTTGCCGCATCGTGCACGGACTGTCGTATATGGCAGGCATTGCAATCGTGCGATCGCTCGCTTACGCAGGTTCAATTACAGGCGTCGGCATCATCGTATGGCGAATCTTTATCTAAAAGCATCAGCCTAGAAGCATCAGCCTAGAAGCGATAATCCATACTGAAGTAGATAAAGGCATCTTGAGGACTATCACCCGGCTCGTTTAGCTCTACGAGCGGAATGCCAACATCAAAGCGAGCCTGTACCTCCTCAAACGGATTGAGAATAAGGCCCACACCAGTGCCCAACAAAAAGTTTTGGTCGCTGGTGTTTTCGCTCTGATTCCACACAGCAGCCGTATCGACAAAGGGCGCAATCTGCGCGAAGGGAGAGCCGTCCTCATTGCGCAGCACCGTGGTGCGATTTTCAATCGAAGCACGGAAGCCGTTGTCGCCAAAGCGGGCGTTTTGGCTGTAGCCGCGCACAGAGCTAGGCCCGCCCACAATGAACTGATCTGCGCCGAGCAGACTGTCGGCAGAAAACTGCAGACTGCCCTGCATCAGGAGCAAATTGTCGCGGTTGATGACCTGCGCACGCTGAATCTGGCCCAACCAGCTAAAAAACTGCCCATCTGCCTCACCGTCGCGGTCGGTGGCCTCAAAAAGGTCTGTGCCCAGATTGAACTGCGATCGCAGCCCCCATGCCCCCGTACGATCGCGCTTCAGATAATCTTGGCCAAACTGAAAGACACTCGTCCGCGTAGAATCGATCACCACATCGCTAATCAGGGTTTCCCCCGTTCGACGGCGGAAGCCAAGAGACAGCGCAAACTCTTCATTGGGCTTGCGAATGAGAGGCTGGCGGAAGATAAATTCGTAAGTACTCGAAGATCCTTCAACGTCCAACGCCGCTAGCTCCGGCTCAATTAGCTCAAACGTGCTCGGCAGATAGCGGGCCTGTAGCGTTCCATTCAGGGCATTGACCGGCACCCGGTAAGTGACACCGTAGGTATTGGAGCCACCAGTCGTGCTGCGGTAGGCCGAGAGCGATAGCTGATCGCCCAAGCCCAGCGCATTGTTGTAATTTGCCTCTAGGCCCATGCGAGCAACGCCCACACTAGGCGGCGAATTAGTATCGAACACGGCACGCCCCGAAAAAGCAGGCGCTTCGAGCACTCTCACAACCAGTAGACTCTGGCCTTCCCCCGTACCTGCGCGCAGGCTGGCTTCAATCCGTTCAATAAGCGGGTCAGCCCGCAGAAGCTGGAGCTGAGATTCGAGATCGACCTGGTTGAGGGGGCGGCGGTTGGCCAAGTTCACGCGATCGCGCACATAGTTTGCCAGTCGCCGAGTGCCTTCTATCTGAATATCTTCGAGCGTGCCCTCTACAACCCGAATCTCCAAAACACCATCGACAATAGTCTGCTCACTGAGCACCGCACGCGAGGTAATGTAGCCCGCCTCGAGGTAGCGCTGGGTAATCTCATCAGCGACGCGACGAAGCTCTGAAATACCAAGGCTACGGCCTTCATACTCAGACAAGATGGGCGCCAAATCGGCCTCGCTAAACACGCTGTTGCCAACAACCCGAATTTCGCTAATCTCAACCTGCGCGCCGTTTACCGGTAGCTGCTGAGTCGGCTCGGGTGGGGCTTGTTCTGGCAACACTGGGCGCGCTTCTGGCAGTGGCGTTAGCTCAGGGTCCGGTTCACCAAGCTCACTGGCAGGCGCGTTTTGGCTCAGCCGGGGAGCCTGCGGTTCATCGACGCTGGGTTGCTGAAAAGAGGTCGGTTGCCGCGCAAAAGTGGGTCGCCGAGCAAAGGTAGGCGCACCGACAGAATGAGAAGGGTCTAGGTAGGCAGGTGTGAAAAATAGCGGGGTAAATTCGTGCGATCGCGCCTGAAAAAACAACCCTTCTGACCCATCTGTATCAGTTAACGCTGGGGAGTGAAGGGTTAAGGCTTCGGAAGCAAGCAAGTCTGCAGCGATCGCCGGTTGAATGGTTGCAGCAACGCTCCCGCTCAAAATACCGAGTACGGCCAGACTTCGTGCAAGCTGCTCAAATCCTAAGTGCATTGCTATATAGCTCTATTAATGTAGACATCAGACGCCCAAGATGCGATTACAAGGTACCCACTTACCGCAAAAGACCAACAGAACTTGAAACATCCTCAATCTCTCTCGAAAGAAACAGGAAATCTTCCAAGTGAAGCGATATCTTTTAGCGAATACCGATTGCACACAGAATTTAGATAAAAAATGGCTGCGACTCAACCGCTAAAGGGCATTGCCTTGATTGACTGCGCTAAGGCAAACGCGACCCAGGGTGCTGCCATTGCCGCTCGGCTCTGTGGCTATGAGGGAAACATTTCAGGTTTTCAACAGGCGCTGAAAAAAGCCGGTGAAGATATGGGCGTTGAGCTGACCGACTTGGAAGACCTCATTACCGATCAGTTTGTCGCCAAGCAGAACAGCATTCTGGAAGTCGCGCCCGACTCACCCCAGAATCTCTAACAGCGTTTCTATTACAAAGTTATCCAGACAATACACCGCGACCTATTGCGCTGCACTAGCTCCTCATACCCGGAATAAAGCCTGTGCTAATTCGCTTAATCACTCGATTAGCAATATCGGCGTAGCTGACTTCTCCAGCCAATATTTGCCCCAGACGCTTAGTTGCAGTAGGTCGCTTGATGCCGACGCGATAACCAATTTTGGGCACCCGAAAAAATACGCTGGCAATGCGCTGTGCCCACTGCATATCTGCCCCCCAAGTCTCGTGCATAGTTCGGCTGTAGTCGGCTAGCGCCTCGGGCTCACCGCTGAGGGCGCGGTCTATCGCCTTAGCCGCCATCATGCCGCTGTACATAGCCGGGCGAATGCCTTCCGCCGTTAGCGGATCGACAATGGCAGCAGCCTCACCGACCAGCAAGGCACAGTCGGTATGCAGCGGATGGTTGCCATCCCACAGCTTGAGAGGATGGGTATAAATAGTCTCTTTAATGATGTCTTGGCTAGCTGCGTTTCCATTCGCACCCGCGATTGAACCTGCATATTTCTTTAGCAGACCATCAGGCTTTTTGATGGAGCTGCCGATGAAGCTACTGATGCCCAGGGAGTAGCCTTGGCGCTTGGGAAAGCTCCACACACAGCCATTTTTAGCCAGTCCAAACTCAAAGCAAAACGCTCCTGATTCTACCGGTGCCGCCACTTCCAGCTCTAGTACGCTAGCGTCGCGTAGCTTGTGTGGCCGAAAGCCTAGCCAGTTTGCCATCGGGCCATTGGCGCCATCGGCGGCGATCGCATACCGGCAGGTCAACACTTCTCTCTCTGTGCGAATCTCCCAGTAGTCCCCCTTGAACGTGACACCAGTGACCGCCGTATTGTCTCGCACTTCAGCACCCGCCGCCTTTGCCTTATCGATCAAAAACTGATCGAAAACCTCCCGCCTGACGCTCCAAATAGGTTCTGTTTCGAGCTGTGCGTCGATGGTGTCGCCTAGCTTCCAGCTGTAGCAGACTCGCTTACTCTGGCAGTCTATCGCCGGGGTAAAGTCAAAATCGAACCAGTCGGCAACGCTGGGGGAAACCGCGCCTGTACAGGGTTTGTATCTAGGTAGAGAGTCTTTTTCTAAGATCAGCACCCGGTGAGCAGAGCCCGATTGGGCACCAAGGGTAGCCAGGTGATAGGCCGCTGAGCTACCAGCAGGCCCACCGCCAACAATAATACAGTCGAGCATGCGAAGAAGTGACTAAAAGGAACGTCTAAACGGTCTGAATGGCTTTTTCCTTTTCGGCAAGCGCCTGATCTATTTGCTTGATGTACTTATCGGTCAGCTTTTGCACTTCGTCTTGCATATCTCTCGATTCATCTTCTGAGATGTCGCCGTCTTTCTCTTGTTTGCGGGCAAGATCAATGCCGTCCCTGCGAACGTTGCGAACAGAGACGCGGCCCTCTTCTGCGTACTTACCGGCCACTTTGACAAATTCTTGACGGCGCTCCGTAGTCAGCGGTGGAATATTCAGCCGGATGAGGGTGCCATCACTATTGGGCACTAGGCCTACATCCGACATAGAAATGGCCTTTTCGATCAGGGAGACAGAGCTGGGGTCGAAGGCCTGAATCATCAGGGTACTGGCATCGGGAGTCGTGATGTTGGCCAGGGATTTTAGGCTGGTGGGGCTACCGTAATAATCCACCATGATTCGGTCGAGCAAGGAGGCACTAGCCCGGCCAGTGCGAATGGTGTTGAAAGCCCGTTTTGTCGACTCAACGGCTTTCTGCATAGCAGATTCGACTTCACTAATATCAGCTAACTTCACAAGACTCTCCTACAAGGGTTCCAATCGATTCACCCATCATGGCGCGGTTGATATTTCCTCTGACTGAGAGGTTGAACACCATGATTGGAATGTTGTTATCTTTGCACAGCGCGATCGCTGTACCATCCATTACCTTAAGGTCTTTTGCCAGGACGTGGCTATAGGTCAGCGACTTATAAAGCCTAGCGTCTGGATTGGTGGCGGGGTCGCTGTCATAAACGCCGTCTACTTTAGTCGCCTTGAAGAGCACTTCTGCGCTAATTTCGGCTGCCCTGAGCGCGGCAGTCGTATCGGTGGTAAAGAAGGGATTGCCAGACCCGCCACCAAAAATTACCACTCGATTTTTTTCGAGGTGGCGAATGGCGCGGCGACGAATGTAGGGTTCGGCAAGCTCCTGCATGGAGATAGCCGTTTGAACACGGGTGGGCACATTGATGCGCTCAAGAGCATCTTGCAAGGTCATGGCATTCATCACCGTGGCGATCATGCCGATGTAGTCTGCGGTGGCTCTGTCCATGCCCGCCGAAGCACCCTTGACGCCCCGGAAAATATTACCGCCGCCAACCACAATCGCCAGCTGGATGCCTCGCTCAACGACACCGGCAATCTCCTGAGCGATCGCATCGACAATCGCTGGGTCAATACCATAAGCCAAGCTGCCCATTAGGGCTTCGCCACTGAGTTTTAACAGTACTCGCTGATAGGGTTTACCCATGCGTGCTCTATAGTTGAGTCAGTAATTTCTACATCAAGATAGCAGCGAAAGCGTTTGGGCGATACCCTAATCCGCTATCGATAGCGTTTCCTTTTGACTTCCTTACTCCTCCAGTGCACGACCGTAATTGTCTGGCTTGCCATAGTGGGCGGGCTTTCTGAGGCGGCTCGTCGGCTGGATTACGGACCAGAAATTCCTCGAAAAATTGTTCATATCGGGGCCGGACAGGTGATTTTGATTGCCTGGTGGCTATCCGTACCGGCTTGGCTAGGGATTGCGGCTTCTGTGGTGTTTAGCGGGGTAGCTTTGCTGTCTTATCGACTGCCAATTTTGCCCGGCATTAACGGCATCGGCAGAAAGAGCCTAGGGACATTTTTCTATGCGGTCAGTATTGGAGTGCTGGTTGCCTGGTTTTGGCCATTGGCGCAGCCCCAATATGCAGCAATTGGCATTTTGACCATGACCTGGGGCGACGGGCTAGCGGCCCTGATCGGCCAGCGCTACGGCGCCCATCCGTACCAAATCTGGGGCGAAAAGAAGAGTTGGGAAGGCAGCTCCACAATGCTAATTGTCAGCTACGCGGTGTGTGCAGTAATTCTCGCGACCGTGCAGGGGCCGCTTGTTGGAACTTGGCTAGCGGCGGGCGGCGTGGCTATCGTCGCCACGGTACTAGAATCGGTTTCAAAATACGGTGTAGACAATCTCAGCGTGCCACTGGGGTCAGCAGCCGTTTGCTCTTGGCTGGTGCAGTGTCTGGGCCGCTAGCGTTCCGAAGCGTTCCAAAACATCCCCAAGCTACAAAACCGCTGGGCCAGTCTCGCCTGTGCGAATGCGGATAGCTTGCTCTACAGGGGAGACAAATATTTTGCCATCGCCAATGGTTCCAGTAGCGGCGGCTTTTGCAATCGTATCTAGCACCCGCTCTAGCCACTCATCGCTGACAACCAGAACCAGCCGCTTTTTAGTCAAAAATTCCACGGTGTACGAAATGCCTCTGTAGGTGCTGGTCTGCCCCTTTTGGCGACCAAATCCGCGCACATCTTCCAGCGTCATTCCTGTCGCGCCAAGCTCTACTAGCGCATTTTTCACATCCTGCAGCTTCTCAGGACGGACAATGGCTTCTACTCTTTTCATACCGACATTACCTAAAGCAAACCGCTGTAATTGTTACAGCTTGATGTGAGCCAAGACAACTGCTTAGCAAGCATGGGAATGAAAATTGTTATTAAGAAATCAGGCACATGTGCGCTTTATTACCCGTACAAACTCACCAGTGTAGAGAAGGTGATCTCGGGCCAGAAAGCAGGATGATCGCTATCCTCGCAGGCGAGATTGAAGATGGGTTTTGACTCGGCGATAGTGGTGGCGGGTCTGCTGGAGATGGCCGCGAGCACCCTGCAGACTTCCCTGGCGAGCGATTTGTTCAAGCTGCAGGGCAGCAGCAGATAGCGCGATCGCACCGACATTAGCACTGGCTCCCCGCAGAGCATGGGCAACCGATTCTGTGGTGGTGACACACTGAATAGCGATCGCCTGGTCTAACTCCTGCAGCATGACCTCTGCATCCTTCATAAACAGACCGAGCAGCTCATGTTCGAAGTCCGCATCTCCGCCGGCGAGCTGTCGCAGCTGCTGCCAGTCAAAATCGATAGGAGAGGTCGTTGAACTTCTAAGCATGGTAGAGCCTTATGACAACGTTATCGCGCTAAAAAGATGCAGTATTCAAATCTGAGAGACGACTGGCTAGCGTTCTCTGGCTAGCTTCCCAGAGAAACCAGCTAATACGCCTTATCACTCACAGTAACGAGTCCAGCATAGGAGGGGGAGGAGGGACTCAATCTTCACCCCAGCTTTACAAACGCTTAAATAGCGCATAGTTTTTAGCAGATAAAGACAGTAATCGGACCAACATGTGGGTGTCCGCAAAGCAGAATAGAATCGCTACAGCCTTTATATCTACTGCTCTTTAGGAATCGTTACCAAATGAATTTAATGCCTCCGTAGAAGGGTGTAATTTTTCATACACAAATTTCACAGATGGGTCCGTAGTTAGACCTGCCTTCGGTTTTGATCCGCATTCGATTCGAATCTACCGATCATCAGGTGGCGAACCGATCCCCCACGCTAATACAGCCAGGATTGCGCCCCAAATCAGCCACTTGGGAAAAACAAGCCAGCCCCATAGCAACCCTGGAAAAACGTCCACTAAGTTTGACAGAGCAAATGCGATTACGACAGTGATCAGAAGAACAAGCAGGCTCATAAGCTTTTGATTAGGACGTTACGCTTGGGACTTCATGCTCCAGGGCTTAAAGTCTTCGTGGTCGGGGAAGGGGTACACCCTAATCTTTTGGTCGTATCTCACACTGAGCTTACGGTAAAACATGGGATGAATGGCACAGGTATTGTCAGTCAGCAGCGGTAAGCGACTCTCGGTACTGTATTCGAAATCAGCCTCGGCGTAGCCCGCCTGCGGATTTATATGCCTAACCCGGCCAATGATGCCCAGTTCTGCAGTGAGTTGACGGAAGCTATGGGGCGAATATTCACTTTGGATCCATTCGGAGGCCGTGAGCGGGGCTCGCTTGTCGAGCAGGTTGCCTCGGAAGACCATCGGCAGGCCAGAGAGCGCTTCTAGAATGCGACCAACCCTGGGATACACGGAACTGTAAGAGTTGATGACTTCCTCAGCGAGGGAGACCTGGCGGTTGTGCACAGCGGCCACGATGCTTTGGGGATGAAAGCGTGGGAAGCTGCCTTTTTCTGTGGCGCGGCGAGCGATCGCATTGCACAGCACAATCAGCTGCCGGGGCCGCATTTGGGTGTGGCGCAGCACATAGGGAAAGGTGCGCTCGGGCAGGCCGTGTTCATTGCGCAGAGACCGGCCAAAATAGGGATACCACATCTTTTCGAGGACGTCGGTGGAGTTGTCCCAGTCTACGCTGTGGGAAATGGGGTCGAGCATGTCTAGCGCTTGTAGGTAGTTGTAAAAGCGCCAGCTGATCAGCCGCATCAGGTCTTTGGGTCGCCAGTGCATGTGCACCTCGTCGCGCACAGACTTGAGCGGGTTGAGAATGACCTCTTCTTTGAGATAGGGAAAAACCTCGGCCATGGCGAAGATTTTGATATGGACCCCCTGGTGGGCAAAATCGCGATTGAATTCAGAGCCACATTGAATCAGTGCAGCGATCGCCTGCATCATGATCGGGTCGTGAATGGCATAGTTTTCTAGCGTATCGAACGCCACGATGACGGGCCGATGGCGAGCCACATCCATCACAGCGGCCATGCCGTTGCGAATGCGAACATCGGCAAAGATCTCTTCTAGCTCATCGAGCAGGTCGTCTTTGCTCTGCACGAGCCGATCGAGCAGAGCCTTGAGGCAGTGACGGACAAAGGTAGAGAGCTTGCCCTCGCGATTGCCAAAAATGCAGGCCGACCGGATGCGCGGATCAAACTCTTTGAGTTCGCTAAAGATCACCGACCAAACAATGAGGTGCCAGAGCTTGGCAATGCGCGGAATGGAGACTTCTCTGCTGTGAGAGGTTTGAAGCGTGATATCTTCAAGCACCTGTTCGAAGGCAGCGGGCTCATCGACATCGATGGCGATCGCACCGTTCATGGTTTTTTGAAAGGAGAAAAACTGGGAGAGCGCAGTTTTGCCAGACCCCCGTCTGCCGATGATTAAAAACACCTTGGGATCAAGGGAAAGCTGGTTGAACCGGGTGTGGTAGAAGAAATAGCGACTGTAGTCCTGCTTAAGCAGCTTAACCTCCGATTCACAGTCAGCCTCACCGAAGGGATTGAACCGCTCCGCAGTATCTCGCTTCATCACGCTTAAAGTCTCCTCCTTGTTTATCTATCCGGCCCGGCTATCAGGGTTGCAGTTCCCTTAGCAAAGTTGGCCTACCTATCTCGGTGCTTACGCTAACGCTAAACGTCCAGACCGTAGTCAGTATTTCAACTGTACTGGTTGCTTTTCTGCCGTACATAGAAGACTTCACAATCTATTCATGCGACTTGATGCGACTTTACACAACGTTCTGTTGGGTTATGGCTTTCTAGCCCGCATTTAACCAGTCACAGCCCGATTCAATAATTAGTGTGTTGTTCTGTAAATTGTTCTATCGATGGGATCCGGATTTTATTGTGGTGACTAAAAATGGCACCAGAGCGCTTGCGCCCATTTTGCATCCATTTTGCGTCCGCGATCGCAAGTCACGGATCAAGTTACGGATACCTCCGCGTTTCTCACATCGCCGCTTTACCCTCAACACTTACAGGCCCTTGCCAATGCAGCTTTACAAACGAAAGACCGTGTCCAAAGAAGAGGAGACGCAGGCGAAAATATTAAAAGCAGCACAAAAGCTGTTTGCCCGGCGCGGATACGGCGGCACCACCACCCGAGACCTCGCTCAAGCAGCAGGCGTCGCAGAAGGAACGCTATTCCGCCACTTTGAAAATAAGAAGGCGATCTTGGTAGAGGTGGCCACCCAGGGCTGGATGGAAATCCTCACGGACCTGCTCACCGAGCTCAGTGAGATGGCCAGCTACAAAGCAGTGGCCCAGGTGATGCGCAAGCGAATGCTCAGCCTCAATGCCAATACCGATATGCTGCGAGTGTGCTTTATGGAAGCGCAGTTTCACCCAGAGTTGCGTGATCGCATCCAGGCAGAAGTCATCGACAAAATGACCGACGTCGCAGAAGCCTTTTTTCAAACGGCAATGGACAGAGGCGTCTACCGTCAGATGAATCCACGCGTAGTAGCGCGCATCTTCCTAGGCATGTTCACCGTTTCAGGCTTCAGCCAGACAACGATGTCTGAAGATGGCAGCTCCCCTGACGACATGAAGGAGATGGCAGAAACCCTCGCCGATATCTTTTTGAACGGAGTCCTGAGCGAACCAGGGAAAGTTGCCTAGTGCTCTGCCCGAACACTAGCCACCCGACTGCCCCGACCACACCTGCTTAAACCTCGCCGCCGTTTGTTCGGGGTTACCCGCAGAGGGAAACAGCAACACACTTTTCACTTGTGAATTGTTGGCCAGTGCCGCTAGGCGGCCAAACTGAGTATCTGAAATCGCAATGCCAGAATGCTGTTGTACATAGCCCATTTCTGCCGCGAAGTTGTTGTCGTTGTACACCTGAATGAAGGCTCGGTCGACCTGCCAACTAGCCCAGTCGGCATCGAAGTAGCGCTTGCCCCAGTAAGGATTGTGATGACACACATCAAAGCTCACCTTGGGGTTTGCCTGCTTCACGGACTGCCGAATGTTTAGCATGAACTCGGTGAGCTGCGCGGTGCGATCTTTTTCACCGGGCAGCGCCTCGTGATAGCCCACGTAGTCATCCCACTGCACCGCGTCTATGGTCGGATAGCGCCGCACAAATTCAGCCGATATCTCGGTAAAGTATTTGGCCACCTCCGAATTTTCCACATCGAGAATGTAGTGATCTACCCCCGGATAGGTCTTGTCTATGCCAGGCACAAACCAGCCCTTGTTTGTTGCAATGTCAAAAATGGGGCTGTTCTCATCTAGCTTGATGCCTTTTTCAAAGTAGGCGTGGACCTGCATGCCCTGTTTGTGCGCTTCATCGAGCATCCAGTCTAACCAGGGGTCTTGAAACAGGTTTGGGCAGCTGGAGTAGCCCAAAGTCTTACGCATCACCTCACTTTTGTACATGGTGCAGCCATTGCCCCACACGCCATGGATGATGGTGTTGATGCCCTGCGCTTTGTAATAGCGAACGCGATCGCGAATCGTTTTCTCACTAGCCCGGTTTGTAATCTGATAGCGGCTAATATAAATTCCCCGAAACGCCTTGCTCTGCCAAACCTCAGGCATATTCGGCACCGCCTGTTCCGGCATCGTCTGATTTTGCGCCTGACCAGCTGCTGTCTGACTATTCACCAGCGCTGCAGAAGCGGTCGCCTCCACCGGTAGCTCAGCCTGAATAATCGGCGGCAGGTCCGAATCTGCTGGCGGCGATGCCACACCCTTAGCGTCAGACCTGTCCATCAACTGCTCAAACACAGCCTTAAAGTCGCCATTTCTGGCCGCTTCAATATCAACCCGATGGCCTATCCGAGGAACCAGCCAAAGCCAAAACCAGGCAAACGAGCCCGCCACCATCAGCCATGGCAAGCAGCCGCAGCCCAAATTTTTCTTTTGTGATCCCATGATTATTGAAGTAAGCTGCCGTCGCCTTCAGTTTTTCTGCCATAAATTCCGCAGAAAAACCCCAGCTTTCGACAAAACGACTTACTTAAATACTGCCCACACAAGCTCGCGCCTAATCTACGCTTGCATGCCCGCTAATCGCCCGAATCTGACAACACATAGTCCATCGCCGACAAAAACAGATCCGGCTCCATCTGCTCTGGCAGATCGCCATGCCCCGCCTGGCTCACCTCTTCATAGTGGTAAGCGATCGCATGGTCATCTAGCGTATCTAGCGCGCTATACATCGAACCGCGATTACTGTCGTACCCGCCCATCACCATAAAGTAGCGAAAATCTCTATCCGCGAGCAGCCTGGCATTCTGTTCATTTCGATAAGTCGACATACTGCCCAGCACAATCGCTCCGCTAAAGCGTCCTGGATTGCGCAAGCTCAGCGCCCAGCTCAAGTCTCCCCCCAGTGAAAAGCCGCCGATCACCATCTGATTGGGATCGACATTGTACTTTGCCGCAATCGGGTCAAGATCCTGCTGCACATAGGCCTCGTACTCATCGACGAGGGCTTGCCAGCCCGGCCCCGACCAGTTGGCAGAACTCCCCTGCCCCGGCGGCAATATCATTACAAAGGCATCGTCTACCCGGTGGTGGTAAGCGTCATAAATGCCCCAGTTGAACATGTGCATCGCGCTACGGTCGGTATAGGGCATGAGCACCAGCGCTGGGTACTGACGGTCCGGTTCGTACCCCGGTGGTAGGATCACGGTCGTGCCATCGGCCTCTATAATTTCTGTCATTTCCCCGTAGCCCGACTCAGGCAAAGCCGCTTCGACGAAGCCACCCACCTCATCGGGGCTCAGTTCTACCGCTGTTTTTCGCTGGATAAGCTGCTGGGTCTGCGGTGTTTTTGCCAGTGCTGCCCCGGCGAGCCCAGTCCACAGCAGTGAGCCGACAAACGTGCCGACAAGCGAACTTGCAAGCATCACTATGAAGGGCTTTTGTAGATTTTTCATGGTGGCACTCCCCCAGGCGAATTCGTGCATTGTCCTGTGATCGGGCTCACCGTAGCACCAAAGCTGCACCGCTGGAAGGGTAGCCAGCCGGTACGGCATCCGACAGGGAAACTGTCACAGCTGAGTCACAGCCGTTGTCTACCCTTTGCCCAGCGTCTCAGCCAGAAACGGCTCTACAAAATGCAGCGCCAGCTGATTGCTCACGCCATTAAACAGAGCATCGAAGGCATGCTCCGCCCAAGGAATCTTCACCCAGACAGCCGTATCGTCAGACTTGAGTAGCTGCCTGTAGAGCGCCTCTCCAAATCGCGCTTGGACGATATGATCGCGCCCCCCGTAAATCAACAAAACGGGCGGCAGCGATCGCGCCTGCGCAGCTTTTACATAAGTTATCGGAGAAGCCGCCGCATAGGCCTCCGGCAGCTCACTGGGCGGCCCACCCAAGAGCGCCAGCAGCACCTGACGCACGTCTAATGGGTCAGGCACCGGCGGCTCCTCATACCCCCGTGCGAGATCCACCGGACCGTAGTAGTTCACGATGCTACGAATCGGCTCATCCGCCTGGAAACCCGCCAGCATCGCCAGATGAGCCCCTGCCGACCAGCCCATCAGCGAGATGCGATCGCGGTCAATTCCGTACTCGTCTGCATGGCTGCGAATGAAGGCCAGCGCCGTCTTCACATCCTCTAGCTGTGCCGGAAAGCGGTACGTCGGCGTGTGGCGGTAGTCTATCGCGACCGCCACATAGCCCCGCCCCGCCAAAAAGCGACCAAACGCGGCATTTTCTGACGAGCTGCCCGAGCGCCATCCCCCGCCATAGATCATTACAACGGCTGGATAGCGATCGCCCGCGCCCTCCTCAGCAGCCACCATTTCCCCCGGCTGATAGAGATCTAAAAATAGCGGTACCCCATCCGGGCTAGCAAAGCGGACCTTTTCCCAATGCCGCACCGCTTGCTGAGGCGCACCCACAAAAAAAGTTCGCCAGCTAAAGACAGACCGAGTACCCTGCGAGATGGGAGCCTCAAAAGCCGCTGCCAGGGACTGCCTCGCCTGCCGAACCGCCCGTGGCTGCTGAAGCAATGGCAAACTGCTGAGGGTCAGAGCAGCTAGCAACACAAGCAGCAGATAGCGGTTGGGTGAGGGGTAGAGACCCAAGTAGTAAAGGCCGAAAAAGATAAGGAGTGCGATCGCGCTCAGCAACAGCAACAGCGGACTCGCCTCCGGCGCACCGACCGCCAGCTGTAGCCAAAAGAAATTGGGCGCAGGCAGCACAATCCACAGACTCAAGAAAAACAGCAGTCCCGCTGCCAGCCATCCCAAAATGCTACCCATAAAATTTAGTCACCGAGAAAATACAGCAGCGTCGCCACACAGCATGTTCTACGGGGAAAATGCCAAATAAAGTTTAAAGAATTGATGAATTTCCTATTTTTCTCACACTTTTCCCTCACCTTTCTGTCTAGTTTGTGTGGGTGCAACCTCTGTAATTTCCATATAGAGATAGGTCGTCGCCGGTTTGGATGCCGGGACGCGTACCCTTATGCCCCAAAGTCTTGTTCTTAACCTCACTACCCAGTCAGCGGTTCCTCCCAAGCATCTCCAGGGATACTCGCTGCAACAACTTTTCTTCAACCTCGTAGATGTTGTCGATCCGGCCCTAGGTCACGTACTGCGGCGCGACAAAAAAAATCGGTCCTACAGCCTGAGCGCACTTCAGCTCAGTCCAGTGCCAACGCTTCGCACCGCTTACCGATCATTCAACGGCCCCGCCAACCGACCAGACAGAGGACTAACTGGGCAGCCAGATAAGAAAAGCAACCTTCACCCGCTTCCGCCTCGCAGACTCCAATACACCCACAGCCATACCGTAGCGCCCCACACCGAATGCTGGTGGCGCATTTCCTTTCTCGACGATGAACTGTTCGACCATCTGATTTTTCTTTGGAACCAGCTGAACGAAGAAGTGTTTCAGCTGGGCACAGGCAATGTCAAAGTCATCCAGATTGCCGCCGAACTGCCAGGGGTAGACTGGGCCTCTAGCTGTAGCTACCGCGACCTCTACGAAGACGCCTCAGCCCACGAGCGCGAAATTCATCTTCAGTTTGCCACCCCAACTGCGTTTGAATCAGCTGGCCGCATTACCCCCTTACCGACGGCAGAAGCCATCTTCCAACCGCTCAGAAAGCACTGGAATCGCTACAGCGACCTGGTATTTTCTCCCACCCTGGTTAATGATCTTGTGCCTATCGACTTCGATATTCAAACTCGACCCGTTCAGAGCACGCTGCGGAACTCTTTTCAAACCATCGTTGGCTGTACCGGCCACATTAGCTTTCGCATCGGTGGCGAAGGCGGACCACTCATTACCAAACAGCTCAACGCCCTTGCCGACTTCACCCGCTACTGTGGCATCGGCATCAATACCCAGTTCGGGATGGGCGTTATCAAGCGCATTAATACCCTAAAGCTCTCGGCTAAGAAACCACTGACGAGGTAGTGACAAAAAAGTAGCTAGCTACCGGGCTCAGGTTAAGTCTAGTCTTGTACGGAAGTGGGCTGTTAGCCAAAAGGTGCGTTTGGTAAAGTAAAGCTGTGTTTTGCCTCTCCTCAGCCTATGCCCTCTCGCCCTGTAATCGCTCATCTCATCGAGCCCGAAAAGCATGATCTTGGCAGCTTCAGCGTCAGGCGCAGCTTACCCCATCCAAGCCGCACCATGGTCGGCCCCTTCATCTTTTTCGACCATTTGGGACCAGCTATTTTCCCACCGGGCAAGGGAGTCGATGTGCGGCCCCACCCCCACATCAATCTCGCCACGGTGACCTACCTATTTGAGGGCAGCTTGCTCCATCGCGACAGCCTAGGCGTCGTCCAGGAGATACTACCCGGCGAAGTGAACTGGATGACCGCTGGGAAAGGGGTGGTGCATTCAGAGCGATCGCCCCAGGCCTTCCGAGAAAGCGACGCTAGGCTCCATGCCATCCAAACGTGGATAGCATTGCCCGAAAGCGCAGAAGAGATAGCGCCAAACTTTTCTCACCATGCCGCCACCGACTTGCCCATATGGGAAGAACAAGGCGGCCAAGCCACTACCACCGCGACGCTAATCGCTGGCAGCTTCGGTCCATTCACCTCTCCAGTCGCCACCTTTTCACCGACCCTGTATCTATCGCTAGAATTCACCGCTGGTAGCCACTTCTCACTACCAGCGAGCCCTCTAGAACGTGCCATCTACAGCGTCACACCTGACCTGCGTGTCAATGGAGAGCCATTAGAACAATATCGCCTTGCTCTCCTCCAGCCAGATGCCGACATAGACATCAGCGCCAGCAATAACGCGCGCTGCATGGTCGTTGGCGGGGAACCCCTCGGGACCCGGCATAAATATTGGAATTTTGTATCGAGCAGACCCGAGCGTATTGAACAAGCAAAAAGAGACTGGAAAGAACAGCGCTTTCCCAAAGTACCCGGAGAAACAGAATTCATTCCTTTGCCTGACAGAGTGGGCGCAGGCTAATCGCGAGACAGGAGGCTATATGCGCCAAAACCGACCGCAATCATTGTCACAGAAAAAAGTGTGGTCAGCGTGCCCAGCGCGTAGAGGGCAGGCGAGGTCACATTTGTCGTCATGCCAAAGATTTCTAACGGCAGCGTGTTTTTTTGCCCAGAGACCAGAGACGTGCGAATAAATTCATCGTAAGAAAGCGTGAAGCTGAGCAGCGCAATGCCAATCAGGCTAGGAAAAATCAGCGGCAGCACGACTTCTTGAAACGTCTTCCCATCGTTGGCTCCCAAATCTCGAGCCGCTTCTTCGTAGTAGGGGTTAAAGCGATTGAATACCCCCAGCATGATCAAAAATGCAAACGGCACGGTCCAGGTGAGGTGCGCCCCCAGCCCAGAGGAGAACCAGTTTGTCTGAATATTGAGTACCTGAAAGACAATGCCAATGCCCAGGGAAATGAGCACGCCAGGCACCACCAAACTGGAAATCGTGAGATAGAAAAGGGGTCTGGCACCTCTAAATCGCTGACGAAAGGCCATGCTGGCCATCACGCTGACGAAAATAGCGATCGCAACCACACCCAGCCCCAGCCAAAAAGAGCGCTGAAACGACTCCACAAAGCTGCCCACCCGCTGCTCCTGAAACACCTGACCAAGCCAATAGAAGCCAAAGCTCCGCACCGGAAACGTCAGCGCTCCATCCGGCCCCTGCAGCGACAGGATAAAAATGCCCAGCATCGGACCGTACAAAAAGAGTAAAAACAGCCCGAAGAAAATAGTCAGTAAGAAAGTAACCATCTACCGAACCCCGTCCTCAAACACTCGCCTCTAGCAAATCTCTCTAATGCATCTCTCCAACACGCCTACAGCTCCTTGCGAATATCCACCACCCGCAAAATCCCCGTCACGAGCACCAGCGTAATCAGCAACAAAATGACTGCATTCGCCGCCGCCAAAGGATATTGCAAGCTGCCGATTTGGGTGCTGATGAGCTTGCCCACAGAGGCCGACTGACCGCCCCCCATTAGCCGCACCGTGACATACTCCCCCATCGTCAGCGTGACCACAAAAATCGAGCCAATGGCAATCCCCGGCGCGCTCAGCGGCAAGATAATTTCCCTCAGCACATCAAGCCCCGACGCGCCCATATCCCGAGCAGCCGTAATCAGCGTGCGATCTATCCGCATCATGCTATTAAAAACCGGCGCAATCATAAAAAAGTTGAACAGGTGAACCATCCCCAAAACAATGGCAAAGTCTGAGTACAGCAGCCACTCTACCGGCTGCTGTACGACGCCTAGCGCCAGCAATAGCTGATTGACCAACCCTTCCCGGCCCAGCAGCGGAATCCAAGAAATCATGCGAATGATATTCGACGTCCAAAAGGGAATGGTGCACAGCAAAAAGAGTAGAATTCGGACGCTATCTCGATGAATACAGAAGGCTAGGTAGTAGGCAATTGGGAATGCGATCGCCAAACAAATGCTCCACACCAGCAGCACATACTTAAACGTGTTGAGATAGGTTGCCAGCGAAACCCTCGAACCAAAGATACTCACATAGTTCTCAAAAGAGAAAGCAGGCGTCATAGCATAGCCATTAAACTGCCAAAAGCTAACGATAAAAATCATCGCGATCGGCAGCACCAAAAACATCAAAAAGATGAGCGTTTGAGGTGTTGCTAGCAGATAGGGTTTGAAGTTTTTCCAAGCGCTATACATTTGAATTTGACACCGTTTTGGACACCGTTACGCACAGCAACCCTTGACAAAAGAGACCGCACAATCATCAAAGTGATTGCACGGCCATATCGCCAATGGCTAGGCAGCAATAAATTCGTTCCACTTTTGAACCAGGTAAACCTGTTCATCCATAGTCGAGTTCCAAACAACAACGTTGCCCATGCGCTCTTCAAACGAGCCGCCGTCTCTCACAGCACCGGCCTTCTCCAGGGTCGTCCCGAAGGGATCGACCATATCTACAGCAGCGGGCTTACCTTCGTACCAGAAGTCCCACTCCTCAGCAGACATAAACTTCTTCGCATTTTCGGGGACCGCGCTGTAGTAGCCCTGACGACCCAAGAAGGCACCCACCCAGCCATCGAGCAGCCAGTCCATGTAGGCATAGGCCGCATCTAGCTTGGGGCCTTCCATCGCTGCCGACATGCCAATACCGCCACCCCAGGCGCGATAGCCCTCTTTTAGGGGCGCATAAATACACTCTAAACCTTTGGCTTTTACAGCGGTAACCGCTGGCGACCACATAGACTGCAAAATGACCTCACCCGAAGACATCAGGTTGACCGATTCATCAAACGTTTTCCAAAACGCCCGAAACTGTCCCTCTTTCTTTTTATCGATCAAAATACCCGTGACCTGATCGATTTCTTCTTTAGTCATGTTTCCTTTGTCGCCAAAGGTCATTAGCCCAGCAGATTCGACCACGAGAGCAGCATCCATAATGCCAATAGAGGGAATATCTAGAATGGAGGTCTTCCCCTTAAAAGCTGGATCGAACAGATCGGCCCAACTGGTAATCTCTTTGTTCACAAGGTCAGGGCGGTAGCCCAAGGTGTCTGCATTGTATTGAAAAGGAATCAGCGTCGCCCAGTCTGTCGGTGTCGCTGAAAACTCTTTTGAATCTTTATCTTTGAGGTACATCACCTTGATGGGCGCTGTGCCCTGAGCGCTTTCGACCGGTAGCCCGTTGAACTTGCCCGTCGTGAAGAAGGAGGCAATCTTATCGAAGTTTTTAATTCTCTTAACGTCAATTGCCTGCAGGTTTCCAGAAGGAATCACCAGCGGCAGGCTAAAGTACTCCCCGTCAAACATGTCGTATTGTCCGGGCTGAGTAATCGCAATTTGATTGTTTTCCTCAGTACTAAGCGCCTTGATCTCGATATTAAAGCCGAGATCTTCTTGGGCCTTATCACGAATGTCGTTAATCTGTGCGACACCCGTGCCGATAAAGCGTAGGGTGACATCCTTAATGCTGTTGGTGTTGACTTCTGGGCCAGGGGCAGGGTTGTTGGGCGTGCCTTCAGGGGCTTCCACCCGGCCACAGCGGGCAGTTGCGAGGGCTGCGCCGGTAGCTAGCCCGGTTTGAATGAGGCGACGACGAGTAAACTTGGGCATTTTTTGGTACTAATCTAGACGACTGATATCACAAGACACCGATAGTTATTTGCCACTACAGTATTTGCCAAGTAATTTACCGCGCTTACGGCAGCCGTTTGGTGTGCCACTGTACAGTTTTTTGCGCAACGTCACCCAGTTTCAGAAAAAACTCTTTAAATCATGCACAGCACGAAGAAACCACGACCTTTTGTTTTTCATTACATTCTTTCTGTTGCACCCGAGCAGGTGCTCCTTTTTGTTAAGCAAAAACACCTTTAATTGAGCAAAAACACCGCTCAATCTGGCAAAAACACCGCATCTTTAGCAAGCCACCGCACCGCCACCAGCTGCCCTGGTGGAAGGGGGTTACCCGCCCACTCAGTCGTCCGCACCTTGTACAAAAGGGATTGCCCCGTGGCCTCTACCACCAACGACACCCGAGTGACATAGCCCGTCATCTCCACTGCAGTGAGTCGGGCCAATATCTGGTTCATCAGCTGCTCATCGGCGGGCGCCGTCTCTGTTCCACTAACCGCCACCGGCAAAAGCTCTATCAAATCTGGCCGAATGGAACAGGCCGCCTCATTCCCCAGCAGTGTTGTCGTTCCCTGACAATGAAGCGAGCCAATGCCCGGCACATCGAGTTCGATGAGCGCGTGATGGTTGCCGTGGGCCACAGAGCGAGTCACCTTCCCGGCAAAGATGTTGTTGTCTCCGATGAACTTTGCAACGAACTGAGAGGCCGGAGTGTTGAACAAGGTCGTTGGGGTGGCTACCTGATCGATGTGGCCATGGTTCATCACAACAACTTGGTCGGCAAGAGAGAAGGCCTCTTCCACATGGTGAGTCACCTGGATAAAGGTGAGGCCAAACTGCTGCTGTATCTTGCGCAGCTCACCGCGCATCCGTACGCGCAAATTTTCATCTAAGGCACTCAGCGGCTCATCGAGCATGAGCACTTGGGGGCGAGTAACCAAGGCTCTGGCAAGGGCTATTCGCTGCTGCTGCCCGCCACTGAGCATATCGGGTCGGCGCTGCGCAGTCTGGCTGAGGCCGACGAGCTCTAGCATTTCACCCACTCGCTGCCGTCGCTCTGCCTTGGGCACCTGCTGCATCTTCAGGCCAAATTCCACATTCTGCCAAATCGTTTTATGGGGGAACAGCGCATAGTTTTGAAACATCATGGCCGTATTCCGCTTTGCGGGAGGTAGCTTGGTCACCTGCTTTTCCGCGATGAACACGTTCCCTGATGTCACCTCCTCATGCCCCGAAATCAGGCGAAGCGCGGTTGTTTTGCCGCAGCCGCTAGGACCCAGCAGACAACAATATGCCCCCGCTGGTATATCTAGGTTGATATTTTCGAGCGCCGTGACGTGGCCGTACTGTTTTTTTACTGAGCGTAGAGAAACGCCCGCAGCCTGAGCAGTCAGGCCTGCGATCGCAGTATGGGAGCCATTCGCAACAGCAGGGTTAGTCTGTTCCGTTGCCGGCGAGGGCTTCATGAGAATGCGCGATCGCTGGAGATTTTCTGGCATCATATGCGCGACAGTAGGTTGAAAGTAGCTTAGGAGCAGCAGTAGTGCTGGTCAAGGCTGAGCAGCGTATGCATCAAAACATTTACACCGTTTACACAGTCTTCGGGGGAGGTGTATTCTGTCGCGGCGTGGCTGATTCCCCCTTGGCTGGGCACAAAAATCATGCCCATATCGGTAATACGGGCCATCTCCTGGGCGTCGTGGCTTGCCCGGCTCGGCAGGTAGGTGTAGGTCAAAGCGAGGTTGTCGCACACGTGAGCGATCGCATTTTGAATATGCATTTTCGCTGGTGAAGGCCGGTTATACAGCCTAGGCTCAAAGCTAATCTGCGTTCCCGTTTCCGTCGCGATCCGGGCCATGTCAGCCTTCAGCTGAGCCATCAATCTATCGAGGTGCTTGTCATCAAGATCGCGAATATCCAAAGATAGCTCAACCTGACCTGGAACCGTATTCGCCACATTCGGCGAGACCGTCATTTGGCCGACCGTCGCCACCTGGTCGCCCGGCTGATTGCCTAGCGCATTTACCGCCAGTACCAGCTGCGAGGCGGCCACCAGCGCATCTTGGCGCATCGACATTGGCGTTGTGCCCGCGTGGCTGGCAAGCCCTTTCACCGTCAGCAAATATCGCCGCTGCCCGACAATGCCCGTCACCACGCCAATTTGACTCTTGGCGGCTTCGAGCACCGGCCCCTGCTCCACATGCAGCTCCACAAAGGCCACCATCTCCGCAGGCGTCATCCGGGCCAGCGATCGCTTCTCCCAGTGCCCCCCCACCCGGTCCAGACAGGCCTCTATCGAGTCTCCGGTCGCACTCTCGTAGGCCGCCGGATCGTGGCTCAGGTTGCCAGAGAGCGCCTTACTCCCCACCATCGTGCGCTCCTCATCCGCAAAGACAATCACATCTAGCGGATGATCCAGCCTATGGTCTTGGTCACGTAGCGTTCTCACGATCTCCAAACCCGCCAGTACCCCGTAGGTGCCGTCGTAATGCCCAGCATTGGGCACCGTATCCAGATGGGACCCCGTTCCCAGGGCAGGCGCCTTAGAAAATCGCCCCGGATACCGGCCAAAGATATTGCCTGCCGGGTCAATCCTCACCTGCATTTGGGCATCGCGCATCCAGCGCATCAGCAGCTCCCGGGCGCGGCAATCCTCCTCGCTAAAGGCCACTCGCTGAACACCCCCCGATGGCAGCGCACCGATAGTGGCGATCGCCTCAATACTCTCCATCAGGCGATCACAATTAGCAGAAAAAGATTTTACGAGGGTTGTAACTGGCATTTCTTAAGCTTTCTTTACAAAGACGCTGACACCATCATAGCCCCTCTTAGCAGAAGCCTCCGAACGCCCTTTCACTTCTCTCTTTATACAAATCTTCTCCATCACAAAATGTATCAACCTTATCGAAATCTCAAGCACTTCTATCTGAAGGCCAAATTTCTGGTAAAAGGTTTTGAGTAACTCCGCTAAAAAGATGCCAAAAGAGAAGATGCCAAAAGAAACCGATCAAACAAAGCGCGTTTTCATTTGTGGCTCAGCCTTAAAAGGTCAGCCCGACCATCAAAATCTACAGTCGGCCACGTTTATCCGAGCCGCCAAAACAGCACCAAAATACCGGCTGCACTCGGTGAAAGAAGGCTGGCATCCCGGAATTTATCAGGTTACGAGTGATACAGCAGAAAACGGCATCTCGATCCCCGGCGAGATTTATGAACTCACTGCAGAACAGTACGACTATCTCGTTTCGACAGAGCCACCAGATATGTATCCGGAAACCGTCGACTTAGACAATGGAGAACAGGCGATCGCCATGCTCTACCCGAGAGAACTCATCGAAGCAAATGGCTACCCAGATATCTCGCACTTGGGCGGCTGGGCAGCTTACAAAGCCCAACAGCAATAATCCATACAGAAACCGCCAGACAAGCACACGCTAAACAACAGGCACGACCCAGGGGTATTGACCGATGCCAATGCAGATGCGATCGCAGAGCTTCCAGACCTCATCCATCACGAAGCACTCTGGGCGAGTGCTGTAAAGAATAAAATCCTTCTCACCCGTGAGTTGAGAACTCATGAGTCAGAAGGATTTTGTGCTTGAGAAATTGCGAAAGGATTGAGAGTCTGGCTAGCTGAGTGAAAACTCGTCACAAGTTCACTGTCAGCCAATTGACGAAAAATAGGCCTACTTACTAGAATCTCGCGTATCTAGCGCGTCTAGTCGAACCTGCTGAATGTTGATGTCTTTTACACTTTTGCTAGAGTCGTGAGTCTCTAGCTGTTCTATACGACGTTTGTGAATGCTGTTGCCGCCAGCAACGTCTTCTAGCTGCTCGTTGGTAACGTTCTCATCTGGGCTGTTGCCGGTTACTTTATCTTCCATGGGTTTAGTACCTAAAAAACGTTTGGACTTTCTCCTCTACACTCCCCACTTTACAGAAGACAATAGCCGTAAACTGAACGAAACATTAGAATTGTCGGGGAAAAGAGAGTGTTTTTCGCTAAGAAATCAGTTTTCCCGCTCCATGTTTTGTCGCCCTGATATGAAACGGCCAGTGCCATTACCCCCCTATCAATTACAGCCGCAAACATAGGTGTCTGTTTCCGTTGTGTCTGATGTTTGCTGCTGTTGTGAATTGTTCTTTTGAGCAAACGTTTGGTATAGCTGAACCAGCTCGGCGCTGCCAATCACCAGGGGCGATCGCTGGTGAATAGAGGTCACCGGCAGATCCAAAATGCGATCGCAGCCCGTACTTGCCAGACCACCTGCCTGCTCTACCACAAAAGCCAGCGGCGCATTTTCATACAGCAGCCTCAGCTTACCATCCGGTTTTTGCACCGTCCCTGGATAAAAATATACGCCTCCTTCTAGCAGGCAACGATGAACATCCGCCACCAGCGCGCCGCTGTACCGCAGCGAGTAGGCAGGTGGCTCCGCCCGATCTCCCAACCGATCAGCAAAGGCTCTAATCTGTGGGTCCCAGTCCTGGTAGTAGCTCAGGTTGGCACTGTAAAGCTGTCCCCCTTTTGGACAGCGAATATTTTCATGGGAAAGCAAAAACTCTCCTAAAGAAGGATCTAGCGTAAAGCCATCGACGCGATCGCCCGTAGAATACACCAAAATAGTGCTCGTGCCGTAGAGCACATATCCCGCCGCGATCAGCTTGTTGCCCGGCTGGAGCGCGTCGGCCTCTGTACCACAGTTGCCAGTAGAGCTACGCTGATAAATGCCAAATATCGTACCGACCGCACTGCCGCTTTCAGTATTAGAAGACCCGTCTAAAGGATCTGTGCAGAGAATGTACTGCGCATTGCTGCCGCAGTCGATCAGCTGTACCTGATCGAGTTCTTCAGACGCGATCGCCGCCACCAGACCAGTATTCGAAAAGGCAGTAAGCACCACCTCATTACTAAAAACATCTAGCTTTTTTTGTGCATCGCCCGTGGCATTTTTCTCACCGACCAGCCCCAGCTGACCGACCAAAGCCGCCCGAGAAATCTCTCGGGTAAGCACTTTAGCCACAAAGCCCATTTGAGTGAGCAAAATAGAAAGCTCAACAGGCTGTTTCGACGCTCTATGTTGTTGCCACAGATGGCGGTTGAGAGTGGTTGCTTGAATACTCATAATTTCTCTGTAGGGTTAATGAAAAAGAGTTCGTGCAAGGTTGCGAGGAATTAGACATGAGACTGCGGAAAGTCAGGCTGTAGCCTCATTGAGTCAGCGGCGCTCAGCCAGACACATCACAAAACGCAGAAGAGCTTTCTCGCCAGATGCGGCCATCGCGAGCAAGTAGCGCGTCAGCCGCCTCCGGCCCCCAGCTACCCGCCGGATAGTTTGGAAAAGCTCGGGGAGGAACAGCTTGCCACACATCCAAGATAGGGGTCACCACTTCCCAGCCAAGTTCTACATTATCCGAGCGCTGAAACAGCGTGGCATCGCCTATCATGCAGTCATACAGCAGCGTTTCGTAGCCCGTTGTGGGTGTCGCGTGAAAGTAGTTGGCGTAGCAAAAGCTCATGTCTACACTGGCCATTTGCACCTTGGGACCTGGCACTTTCGCCCCAAACTGGAGGCTAATGCCTTCATTGGGCTGGAGCCGAATCACCAAAAAATTAGGCACTAGCTCATCCATGGATGTGTCCCGAAACAACAGCGAAGGGACCTGCTTAAACTGAATGGCAATTTCGCTGACCCGCGTCGGCAGACGCTTACCCGTGCGCAGATAAAAAGGCACACCCGCCCACCGCCAGTTATCGATACTGAGCTTCATTGCAGCAAAAGTCTCCGTCCGAGAGTCGCTGGCCACCTTCGGCTCAAAGCGATAGGCACTCAAAGCAGACTGCGCCACATCGTTCGAAGGCTGTCCCGCACCGTACTGACCCCTCACAACGTCACGCAGTACATCTTCCGAACTCAGGGGCTCTATGGCCCGCAGCACCTTAGATTTTTCATCTCGCACCGCGTCAGCCGCAAAAGAGACCGGCGGCTCCATCGCCACCATTGCCAACAATTGAAAAAGATGATTTTGAATCATGTCTCGCAAAGCACCAGAGTCGTCGTAGTATCCGCCTCTGCTCTCTACGCCAACTTGTTCTGCCACCGTAATTTGCACATGGTCAATATATCGATGGTTCCAAATTGGCTCAAATAACCCATTCCCAAATCGAAAAATCAAAATGTTCTGGACCGTTTCCTTACCCAAGTAGTGGTCGATCCGATAGATTTGATTTTCTGTTAAAACTTGGCCGATGTTGTGGTTTAGCTGCTTGGCTGAGGTCAGGTCTCGGCCAAAAGGTTTCTCAAAAATAACCCTGCGCCAGCGATCAGGCCCTTCTTCGGCTAACCCGGCAGCACCTAGCTGCTGAGTGATAGGGTCAAAAAATGTGGGCGAGGTCGCCAAGTAGTAGAGGTAGTTTCCTTTAGTGCCCTGTTCATCGTCGAGCCGAGACAGCGTTTCGGCTAGCTGGGTGTAGGTATTAGTATCGGTAAAGTCTCCGCTTAAGTAGTGCAGACGAGTAGCTAGCCAATGTACCAAGGCACTGTCTATGTCTTCTGCGACAAATGATTCGAGCGCGGTGAGAATCTTGTCTCTAAAATCTTCAATGGGAATGGGCTTGCGGCCAATGCCAACAACAGCAACCTGGTCAGGCAAGAAGTTTTGCCGAGCGAGATTGTAGAGTGCTGGAATGAGCTTTCGTTTGGTGAGGTCACCCGTCGCGCCAAAAATTACCATGACACAGGGACCCGCCGCCTCAACGGTCTCTGAAAGTCTTTCGGCAGCTGTGGCATCTGTAGCTGTAGCCATCTCTATTTCTCTCCTTTCTCAACGTGACCGCCAAATTTGTAGCGCATGGCCGAAAGGACTTTTTCGGCGTAGGTGTTGGCCTGACGGGAGCGAAATCGGGTGTACAGAGCCGCAGACAATACGTTAGTCGGCACCGCAGCCTCAATGGCAGCCATCAGGGTCCATCGGCCTTCACCAGAATCTTGTACCTTGCCAGAGTAGTTTGAAAGTGTTGGATTTTCAGCCATTGCGATCGCAGTCAAATCCAACAGCCAAGACCCCACCACGCTACCACGCCGCCAAACTTCAGCAATATCAGCAACATTGAGGTCGTACCGGTGGTCCGCTGGCAATTCTTCAGAATTTGCACTGCGAAAAATATCAAATCCTTCTGCGTACGCCTGCATCAGCGCATATTCAACGCCATTGTGCACCATTTTTACAAAGTGCCCCGCCCCGACAGGACCACAGTGTAGATAGCCCGCTTCTGCTGTGGGGTTAAAGTCTTCTCGGCCCGGCGTCAGCTCAATGTCCCCTTTTCCGGGTGCAATGGTTTTGAAGATGGGGTCGAGGTGTTCTACCGCTGCTTTGCTGCCGCCGATCATCAGGCAGTAGCCGCGTTCGAGGCCCCACACACCGCCGCTCGTGCCTACATCTACATAGTGTAGGTCTTTCTCTTGCAGGCGCTGGCCCCGGCGCACATCGTCTTTGTAGTGAGAGTTACCACCATCGATCACAATATCACCAGGATCAAGCTTCTCGGCGAGACTTTGAACCATAGACTCTGTCGCCTCTCCCGCCGGTACCATAATCCAAACGACGCGGGGCTTTTTCAGTTTTTCAACCAGGTCATCTAGGCTGGTTGAACCCATTGCACCTTCTGCTTCGAGCTGTTTTACTTTGTCGGGCGTACGGTTGAATACGACGCAGTCGTGTCCGTCTCTCATCAGGCGGCGCACAATGTTTGCACCCATACGACCCAGACCAATCATGCCAAGCTGCATTAGCGTCTCCTCATCGTAGTTACGATATCGACATCTACGGTGTAATAGTGCAGACGCTTTGTGAGGGGGTGATTAAAGAACTGTGAACAAGCTGTTATTTAGTATTTTGGGTGCGATCGCTTTACAGATAAGCCTGGTCTACCTAGCGACTTCTCTCACAAACCTATTAGATAGCTCTCATTTTTTTATCTGCCATTTTTTGTAGGGTAGTTGACTGAGTCTTCACCCGTGCATCTGAGCAACCATGACTGACACGTCCCCAAATCAGTCCCAGCATCAACCTTTGAATTCTCAGGCGATGCTGGTGGCTTCGAGAGCACTATCGGCTGCTCGCCCGGCCATCATTTCACTTTTGATCAACAGCAGTGCCGAACTCAGCAGCGGTGTCGCCCACCCCATTTCATTTTGTAACGTGCTGTTTGTGGGTAACTTTAGCGCCGCTCTCCTAGTAGGATTTTGGTTTGGGTTCAGCAAAATTTTGAACGACTTTCAAAAGCTAAAGCCAGCGGTAAAAGTGGGATTGATCTTAAACGGTAGTTTGGCAACACTACTCTCAACACTTATTTTTTTGGGCTTGCAGGAGACTTCCGTGACCAATGCCGTGCTCTTAGGTCGGTTAGGCCCTGTATTGTTTGCGCTCGTCGGCGCGATCGCACTCAAAAAAAGAATAAGCCGCTTAGAGTGGGTCGGATTTTCACTCATTGCTGTCGGTGTTGTCACCATCGCTCTCAAAACCAGCCAATACCGAGTGAGCAGAGGCGATATGCTGATCTTACTGTCTACGCTAGTATTTGCCACATCGGCACTGATCAACCATCTGATGATTGCTAGGGCGGCGGCGCTTCACGTTGTTGTATTTTCTCGTAACATTTTATCTGCCAGTATTTTCTTCGTGATTGCTATGAAGCTATTTGGCCCTCACCATTTTGCCGATACCTTCAGCGGCCATCTGTGGGTCATTATGGCAATCTACGCCCTGATCGTTATTGTATTTGCTCAATTTCTATGGTATTCCGCCATCAATCAGCTAGATTCTAGAATCATTGGCCGACTGACTGTGCTCTCACCCGTGTTTGGAGTGACCTACGCTTTTTTGCTAAATGGAGAGCAGCCCTCTTCGACTCAGCTGGGCACATTGTTACTTATCATTGTGGGCGTGTTGATCGCTAGCATGAGCAGCGGCAGCAGAAATCCAAGAATGGAGATGCTGGCCAAAGATACTGAAAATGTAGCCTCCGTGCCATAAGGTAACACCGCCTGAAATATTACTGAAATCTTAATACGGCGATCAAGGTCTCTCGCTTAAATTCTCATCTTTGGATGAGGTCTTTCCAAGCGGACTCTCATTTTTCTTGGATGTGATGTTCCACAGACACAACCCACCTGCAATCTCAGCAATGTTTAAAGCCTCCGACTATCTGAGCCTGCTGCAACAGTTGGAACAGTTCTTCGAACAGTCGGCCAGCGGCGACGCAGTCTGCAATGCGCTCAGCCCAGACCAGCTACGCGAACGGTTACCCATCACGCTGCCGGCAGAAGGCAAGCCCCTTCAGGCGCTAAACGCCGAGATTGCCAACTACCTTTCCCACGCAGTCAAGACGGCTCACCCAGCCTATTTTAATCAGCTATGGGGCGGCTTCAATGGTGCCTGCTTTCTGGGTGAAATGCTCACCAGCGCCACAAATACCTCTATGTATACCCACGAGGTTGCGCCAGTAGCAACCCTAATTGAAAAGGCCCTTGTTGCCAAGTTTAGAAAGCTCGTTGGGTTTACCCATGCAGAGGAGCAGTTTACAGAAGGACAGTTTACAACGGGGGGGAGTAATGGCAACCTGATGGCGCTGGCCATGGCACGCCACCGGGCCGTGCCGACGCTAAAACAAACCGGACTATCCAATGCGCCAAAGTTAGTTGCGTTTGTCTCTCAAGAGGCCCATTATTCATTCTCCAAAGCGGCGCAGCTGTTGGGGTTAGGGTCCAAAAATTTGTGGAAGGTGCCGGTAGATGAGCGCGGGCGAATGTTGCCCTCAGCGCTTGAGGCACTGATTGTCCTGGCAAAAAAGCAGGGTGCAAGGCCCTTTTTTGTTGCGGGGACAGCCGGAACGACCGTGCGGGGCGCCTATGATCCGCTAGAAAAAATCAGCGCGATCGCACAGCAATATGGCCTATGGTTTCATGTAGACGGGGCCTGGGGGGCCAGCGTGCTGCTGAGCCCTCAGCACAAGCACCTCATGCAAGGTGCCCATCAGGCCGATTCTGTTGTCTGGGATGCTCACAAAATGATGGGCATGACCCTCACCTGCTCACTGCTACTGGTGAAGCAGCGAGGCACCATGCTAAACACGTTTTCGACTGGTGATACGGACTACATTTTTCATGCATCAGAGGCGACTCCTGTCGATCTTGGGCCTGCCACGATGCACTGCGGTCGGCGAGTAGATGGTGTAAAGCTATGGCTCGCTTGGCAGCATCTAGGCGATCGCGGCTGGCAAGTCATGGTAGAGCGCTACTTCTCTTTTGCGGCTAGGGCAGAAGCTATCATCCAGGCCCATAATTCACTGGCAATGATCTTCCCCCGAGAATCAGTCAATTTGTGCTTTCAGTACGTTCCAACGAGTAACCATCACACTGCTAACAAAATGACGCTAGCTATTCGCCAGCAGCTAATGGAGAAGGGGCTAGCCATGGTGAACTACGCGGAGCTAGGCGGCGAAGTGTTCTTTCGGTTGGTGATTTGTAACAATCAAACGCAGTGGAAAGATATCCACGCGCTGTTGCAAAACATAGTGACTATTGGCCAAGCGATAGAAGCTCGCACACAACGGCATAAACCAGCGCACGGGAGACACTTACCAGATAATCAAGATCCAAAGAAGAAAGCTGAAAGCATATCGTATACATAAGGGCAAGGGGAGCTAATGGCAACTATCGACACAACCCAGCGCGTAGCAATCGATCTAAACCGCTTGTTTTATCAGCTGCTTCGCTACCGAGATAGCAAAGCCGTTCGTGCAAATCCAGAGCAGATAGGTCCTTGGCTTCAGCAACAGCTCAAAATAGGAATCTTGAGAGTGTTTCTAATTTTGTGTAAGCGCTTTTTTACTTAAACGGAAAAGCGTTC
>JBCBIK010000024.1:0-41929 GCA_038524545.1 Cyanobacteria bacterium J06623_4
GTGTCGTTTTTTTGCTGCTTGAGGAAGTCTTCAACCATTTGGTTGAGATGCTGCACCGAGGTTCCCACTTCTACAATGGTGGACTCTAGTCGGTTTGAGATGATGGCCATCGACTGGAGCTCATTGAGAATTTTACTGACGGATTCTTGATACTGACTTTCAAATTCTTGAGTGTTCACGTTGTTCAGTAATAGGAGGGAAATCGGGTATTAACTTATACTCAAGATAATCCTTCATGTACGGGAACGGTCGCAACATGCCTACGGAATCTTCTTGTTTGGGGTCTGCTTCTTGAAGCCCGTTTGAGCGAGGTAGGGATTGTAAGTTAACTAGAGTAGGTCCTTTCGGCACGTTAGAAATGTATTTCTTCTGGTGTTTGACCTAAGCCACTTGAGAGCCTAAAGCCACGCAATATGTCGATGTTTCAATGCGTTTGGGCACGGGCGATATCCATCTTTCGTGCCATTTTTCTTAAGATGGCAGCACATTTGAGTGGCACCCTTTAGAATGTCATGTGACCTCTTTTGTGGCTTTTCGTATACGTGTCTACTGCTGCCAAAACCCTTCTGCAAGACTCCGAACGCCTAGAAACTCGGCTTAAGGAAATCCCTCAGGAGCCTGGGGTGTATTTCATGAAGGATGAGACTGACCAAATTCTCTACATTGGTAAGTCCAAAAGCTTGCGCAATCGTGTGCGCTCTTATTTTAGAGATGCGGCCCATCATCACACGCCTCGCATTGCGAACATGGTCCGCAAGGTGGCTGATATTGAGTTCATCGTGACCGATACGGAGGCGGAGGCGCTGGCCCTGGAGGCGAACCTGATCAAGCAGCACCAGCCACATTTCAACGTGCTGCTCAAAGATGACAAAAAATATCCATACCTCTGCATCACTTGGTCGGAGGACTATCCGCGAATTTTCATCACCCGTAAGCGGCGGAATAACGCTAAGAACCGATACTACGGTCCGTATGTGGATACGGGGCTCTTGCGCCGAACGCTGCAGATTGCGAAGCGCATTTTTCCGCTGCGCCAAAGACGACAGCCGCTATTTAAAGATCGCCCTTGTCTGAACTACGACATTGGGCAGTGCCCGGGGGTGTGTCAGCAGATGATTACCCCAGAGGACTATCACAAGATTGTGCAGCGGGTGGCGATGGTCTTTCAGGGGCGATCGCACGAACTGATCGATATGCTCACCGCCAAAATGGAGAAAGCGGCGGAAGCTCTCGACTTTGAAAAAGCGGCGATGATTCGAGACCAGATCAAAGGTTTGGAAACGCTGGGTGCTCATCAAAAGGTGGCGCTGCCGGACGATACGATTTCGCGGGATGCGATCGCCCTATCTGCCGACGACCAGCACGCCTGCGTTCAGCTGTTTCAGATCAGGGCTGGTCGCTTAGTGGGTCGGCTAGGCTTCGTGGCTGAAGCTGACTCAGGTACCCCAGGTGAAATTTTGCAGCGGGTGTTAGAAGAGCACTATCGCCTGGTTGACCCGGTCGAAATTCCCATTGAGATTTTGGTGCAGCATACGCTTCCAGAAGGTGAAATGCTCTCAGAATTTTTGACCCGTCAGAAGGGGCGCAAAGTCTCGATTGAGATGCCTCAGCGGCAAATGAAGGCCGAACTGCTAGAGATGGTAGAGCGCAATGCTCAATACGAGCTAGCGCGCACGCAGCGCTTTGCAGATAGAAACAACCAGGCGATGCAAGATCTGGCCGAACTCGCAGACTTGCCAGGGCCGCCCAAGCGCATTGAAGGCTACGACATTTCTCATATTCAGGGCTCTGATGCGGTCGCTTCTCAGGTTGTGTTTGTAGATGGGCTACCTGCCAAGCAGCACTACCGCACCTACAAAATCAAAAATCCGACGGTGACAAGCGGCCATTCTGACGACTTTGCCAGCATGGCAGAAGTGATTCGTCGTCGGTTTCGGCGCTATGCGGAAGACCCTAGCAAGCAGCGGGTGGGCAACCCAGACTGGCCTGACCTCGTGATGATTGACGGTGGTAAGGGTCAGCTATCTGCTGTGGTGGCTGAGCTAGAAGATATGAACTTACTGAGTGAGCTGCGAGTAGTGAGCCTAGCCAAGCGGCGCGAAGAGGTGTTTTTGCCGGGTGAAAAGCAACCGCTCGATACGGAAGCCGATCAGCCAGGCATTATGCTGCTTCGTCGTTTGAGGGATGAGGCCCATCGCTTTGCTGTGAGCTTCCACCGCAAAAAGCGAACCGATAGGATGCGGCGATCGCGCTTGGAAGACATTCCCGGCCTCGGTCACCATCGCCGTAAGCAGCTGTTGGCTAGCTTTCGCTCTATTGATTACATTCGCGAAGCCTCGCCCAAGCAGCTAGCGACGGTAGACGGCATCGGCCCGCAGCTGGCCCAGCAAATATACGCGTACTTTCACCCTTCTGCCGCTGCGGAGGAGGCCCAAGAAAAATTACCTAAAGTCGTTTCTGAGACGGTTTCCTAAAAAGGCCTTCTTATTTTGCATAGTTGTGACGCAGGTCATTATCAAACGGTTACTTTAAATACAGTTTTTCTTGATTATTTAGGTGCGAAAAATCTTGAAAAGGTTGTACGTATTTCGTTGTTAAAATAAGTTTCAATCGGTAAAGTAAGGTTTTTGAAAAAATAAAGTAAACCTTTATTTATTGTCGATTTGAGCATGCGATTTTGTGATGCTGGCCTGATGAAACGGAGCATAAATACCTACCTGTCCTCCCTGCAGTAAGGGTTTTGTCGATCCGGGGATCGTTCTTTTGATGGGCGATCCCCGGATTTTATCTGTCTGTGGACCCCTTGGCGAGGTTGGTAGTGAGTTGTCATAATGAGCAAAGATTCTAATAGATGTTAGCAGCGCAGATTGCACGCATTCTTTGGGTGGTCAAGTGGCGACCGAAAGAGAGCAGCTACATCTATAAGCTTTGAATAATTCATCGGTATTTTAAGAACTATGAAGGTCATGGACGCTGCAGCTCATTCTCTTTTTGCATCCGCTTCGCGAAACGATACTAAAAAGCTTTCTACGCTATCTACCTCAACCACTATGCAGCGCGTTCACTGCCCGACCTGCGGGAGCACAGCTGAGCGATACTATTTGGCTGATGTGGAGCAGGTTCGCACGCAGTGCGCCTGCTGCGACTATTTGATGGTGCTCTGTGCGAGAACTGGCAGAGTGATGGAAGCTTACGCGCCAAGCTTTGCCCCTGCGCTTTCTGCATGAGCGAATAGACACTGAACCTGTACAGAAAAACCTGTATAGAAAAAAGACCTACACAGAAAAGGGGCTGTGTAGGTCTTTTGCTTGTAGCAAACTTGTGCTTGTAGCAAACTTGAACTGGAATAGGGTCTGGCCGAGGGTAGGCGCTTTTGTCAGCGCAGCTTTTGACCGTGCTAAATCTGTATGGTGTCGATACGGTGCTGACTATTGACTAGGCTAGCGGCATGACTAGGCTAGCGGCGTGTGAAAGCCTGCTTAAGCGCAATGATAACTTCAGCGGGCTCTACGGCACTGTTTGCTCTTGGCTGTAATGTATTGAGGCCTAGCAAAACATAAAGTGCCAGCGTGATGGTTGTTGCCTGCATTACCTTGCTAAACATACGCTATCTCCTCTCACCCTCACTACTGCCAACCTTAGTGACTTCGAAGAGAGCCGCGAATCGGTGATGGTACCCAATTTGAATTGGCACAGTCTGTAGGCTCATGCAGAATGCCTGCGATGAAATGCTGGTCCGCCTGGTTGACGGTTTCCGCTTCTTTTGACCCGATTTGCCTTCTTTAGGTTGTTTTACGGCAGTAACGCTTTATACGTCTACAAGATAGTCTGTGCTTCTTGTGGCTAGGGCGTATTGTTATGAAAGATTTAAGGCATGCAGACTTTAAACGTAGAAAATATACATGCATGCCCGTAGCGTTAGGAGTGTTCTTTTGAAGTTAGCTTTTATTATCGATCCGATTGAGCGGTTAGACCCGGGCCACGACACAAGTGTGGCAATGATGGAATCGGCGCAGCTGCTGGGCCATGAGGTGTTTGTCACGCAGGCGAACCGTCTGGGTGTGATTGAGAGTCGGGCGTATGGTTGGCTGCAGCCGGTAACGATGAAGCCGGTGGTGCAGGCTAGCGATCGCTGGGTGAGTGAGCCGGACTGGTACAGCCTGGGCGAAAGCAAGTGGCGATCGCTCGATGAGATGGACGCCGTGTTCATGCGCAAGGATCCGCCGGTGACCGTGCCTTACCTTTATGTGACGTACATTCTCGACTACATCGATACCCAGAAGACGCAGGTGATCAATTCTCCGCGAGGTTTGCGGGCGGCCAATGAAAAGATGTACGCCCTGCAGTTTACAGATGCAATTCCGGACACCCTGGTGAGCACAGATAAGCAGGTGATTCGAGAGGCGGTGGAGCGCTGGGGAGCTGGTGTGCTAAAGCCGCTAGGCGGCAAAGCTGGGGAAGGGATTCTGTTTTTGGACGGGGGCGATCGCAATTTCAACTCGATTGTGGAAGTGAGCACTCAACAGGGTAAAGAGCCAGTGATGGTGCAGGCCTATTTGCCCGCTGCCAAAGACGGTGATAAGCGGGTGATATTGCTAGATGGGGAGCCGATAGGCGCGGTGAACCGGGTGCCAACGGGTAAAGAATTTCGCGGCAATATGGCGGTGGGCGGACGGAGTGACAAAACTGAGCTGACGGCGCGCGATTTGGAAATTTGCCAGCAGGTAGGGCCGACGCTGAGAAAAGATGGGCTGACTTTTGTGGGTATCGATATTATTGGTGGCTATCTGACCGAGGTGAATGTGACTAGCCCAACGGGAATCCGTGAAATCGACCGGTTAGACGATGTGCGGCTTGGCAATCAGGTGGTTGAGTGGGTTGAGAAAGCGGCTCAGTAGCTGTTTGTGCACTGCGGTTCGGGGTTGGGATATTGGTGTGTGTTGGTAAGCGTTGATGCGGTCTTTTTTACAGATTCCGAGCGGCGATCGCTATTGGCTGCGCGGTGGCCGGGTGCCTTCGTCCTTGCTAGTCGATAGCTCTCTGGCCAGTGAACCTCAAGACGGGGTGAGGGATGTACCGTTGCAGCAAGGGGCTGATGCACAAGATCTTGTTGCGGTGGACATCGAAATTCGAGATGGCGTCGTTTCTTGTGTGCGATCGCCGGAAGCGAGTGCGGGTAACGAACAAGATGTTCCTGCTGTCGACTTGCGGGGAGGATTAGTTTGGCCCTGCTTTGTAGATATGCATACCCATCTAGATAAGGGTCATATCTGGTCGCGCAGTCCAAATCCCGATGGCACATTTGCCGCTGCGCTAGAAACGGTGCAGCAAGACAGCACCCGGCGCTGGCGGGCAGAAGATGTGTATCGGCGAGCGGCGTTTGGGCTGAGGTGTAGCTATGCTCACGGCACGCAGGCGATTCGGACGCATCTCGACGCGTTTGATGCTCAGGGTGAGATTAGCTTTGAGGTGTTTCGCGAGCTGAGGCAGGCCTGGGCTGACAAGATTCAGCTACAGGCAGTTTGTTTGGTAACGCTGGATTATTTTTTGGGTCCGAAGGGTGAGCAGCTAGCGGATTTGGTGGCTCGCTCAGGCGGTGTGCTGGGCGGTGTGGCTTTTATGAATGCTGATATTGTGCGGCAGATTGATCGGGTGTTTGCGCTAGCGAAGGAGAGAGGGCTAGATCTGGATTTTCATACGGATGAGAGCCTAGAGCCTGGCGATGTGGCGCTGCGCTTGGTGGCTGAAGCGGCGATTCGGCATGGGTTTGAGGGACGCATTACCTGCGGGCACTGCTGCAGCTTGTCGGTGCAGTCTGCCGACGAGGTGGAGAAGACGCTGGCTGCTGTGAAGGCGGCGGGGCTATCGGTTGTGAGTTTGCCGATGTGCAATTTGTATCTGCAGGATCGCTCGTTGAACAGAACGCCTCGATACCGAGGGGTAACGCTTCTGAAGGAATTGAAGCAGGCGGATGTGCAGTGTGCGATCGCGTCTGACAATTGCCGCGACCCTTTCTACGCCTATGGCGACCACGATGGGCTCGAAGTTTTTACCCAGTCTGTTCGGATCGGTCAGCTAGACCACCCTATCGGTGGCTGGCCACAGGCAATTACCCGAACGCCTGCAGCGATGATGGGTCTCTTTGAGGTGGGTGAGATTGGCGTTGGGCGCTCGGCAGACCTGGTGGTGTTTAAGGCGCGTAGCTTCAATGAGCTGATGGCGAGGGGGCAGAGCGATCGCGTGGTCATTCGGAAGGGCAAGCAAATCGATACGACGCTACCTGACTATGCTGAACTCGATGATTTGATGCAGGTTTAGGTGTCTCCCCGCGTGAGGCAACTCTAATAGCGCCCCAGGGAGCCCTGCTGCTTTGCTTTGTTTTCAGACCAGCGGAAGAGTAGGGTGCCAATAGCAAAGTAAATCAGGCTGTTGGTGAGTGCGATCGCCCACAGCCCCCAGTTCAGTCCTTGCCCCCTGGCCATCACGTCTCTGAGTAGTCCCGTACTGGGCAAAATCGGCAGCACGGTTGCAAATATCCGCGCAGGTCCCGTCCAGTTTTCGGTGGGTGCCGCCAGCAAAAAGAACAGTAGGAACTGAAATAAACTCAAGAGCTGCTGAACCTTTTTGAAAACGAGGGCGCAGGCACCGATGAGGAAAGCTAATCCGTATGCGCCTATCAGCAGAGTGCCTAGCGGTAGCAGCAAAATGGGCGGAAAGGAGAGCTGACTGTTGGTGATGGCCATGATGATGCTCAGCACCAGCAAAATGAGCAGAAATCGCAGCGTCAGGCTAGCGATCGCCCGCGCAAAAAATACGCTGGGTGCCCCAAAAGGAGACAAAAACACCTGCTCTAGGGTGCCGGTGCTGGCTTCCATCTGCAAATTGGTGGCGATGTCATTGACGATGTAGAGTACCAAAGACCAAATCACGTAGCCGACCACGACAGTGTCTAGGCGCTCGCCAAAGACGTTTGAAGAGCCTGCCATGTACTGCGTGCTAAGAAAAATGCCGTAAAACACCGTGGTGAGAATGACAATTCCACCGATGACTTCAGAGGGGTAGCGCAGGGTTTGGATCCAGGTGCGTTTGAATTCGCCGATCAGTAGGTCAATCATTGGGGGCAATTATTAGGGGCAATCATTGGGGAGGCGCTGCTTTTTCTGGGTGCCTTGAGGTGGAACGGCTTTCTGCTGAACAATTTGGAGGAAAACGTCTGTCAGGTCTGCCCGGTCTTGGCGGACTTCCACCAGCGGCAAGGGGTCTAAAATTCGAAACAGTTTGTACAGCGTCGGAGAAGCGAGCGATGTGACGCTCTGACCAAGCTGCCCGCGTTCATCATCAACAGCGGGTGGCAGAAAGTGAATGTGATGGCCCTTCATAGAGCCGCCCAGTGAAATAATCGCCTGTTGCTGCTGGTCGGTCAGCGTGCCTTCGAACTCAATGCGATAGGCACCGCGCCGGGAGAACTGGCGGATCAGGTCTTGTGTATTTTGCTCGGTGACGATTTTGCCCGCTTGGATGATGGCGACTCGGTCGGAGAGGGCTTCTGCGACGTTGAGCTGATGGGTGGTGAGTAAGATGGCGCACCCGGAAGCCGCGATCTGTCGAACGATGGCTTTGACGGTTTCGCCTGCTTCTACATCAAGACCGAGGGTGGGTTCGTCGAGCAGTAGGAGCTGTGGCTGATGGATCAAGGCAACTGCGATCGCAATTTTTTGCTGCATGCCCCGCGACAGGTTTTGCACCGGTTCTTTTCTTTTCTCTAGCAGGCCAAAGGTTTCTAAAAGCGATAGGCCACGCGATCGCGCTTGCTTCCTCGGCATTTTTCTCAGAACGCCAAAGTATTCCAAATTTTCCAACGCCGTCAGCCGCCAGTACAGATTTCGGTTGCCTTCCAAAACGGCACCAATACCGCTGAGTGCCTCCGGTTGGCGGTGAGGATTTAAGCCTGCAATCTTTACCCAGCCAGCATCTGGACGGATCAGCCCGGCGATCATCTTGATGGTGGTCGTTTTCCCAGCACCGTTGGGTCCTAAAAAGGCCAGCACTTCTCCTGGCTCCAGCTTGAGCGATACATCACTGACCGCTTCAAACCGCCGCTTACGCTGGCCATAACTTTTGCGCAACCCTTTCGATTCAAGGGCTAAGGGCAGGGAACCCGGCCTGGTCGTTTTCTCAAGCTGAGCAGAAGACATCTAAACGAGACAGTGGGATGGAGCCTTATCCTAACGCGGCAAGCTCAGCCAAGGTAAGGCATTCGGGGTTGGTTCGCAGACCAAGCCTGAAGCGGAAGCTCGGCCCTCTGATGGATTTCGGTTCACCGAACCTTATACTAAATTAATAATCTGTTAATATTCAGTAACAATCTGAAAAATAACATTCAATAGCAATCCATAAATCGTCGGCATACAAGGCTGTAAGGCTGCTGTTCAGGACTTTATCAACATCAGTATGACTTCTTTTGATTTACGTGATGTCCCACCATCTCAGAGCACTGAGTCACTGGGAATGCAAGACCTGGGTGGACTTGTAAGAGCGCACCTTCGCAATCAGATGGCTGCGATCTCGGATATTTGTTTTACAGAAATCGATCAGGCGTTTGTGATTTGGGGACTGCTGTCGCTGGGTATTTTTTCTCTGGCGCAGTTTTCGCTGCTGAGCTGGGCGACTCAATCTGTGGTGGATGCGGCGCTGACGGGTTTTGGTATTGTCAGCACGGCAGGGGTGACTTGGCAGCTGGCTAGTCAAGAGCGGCTGCGGTGGGTGATTTTTCTGTGGGCTGTGCTGATGGCACTGGGTATGGTAGTCACGGCCTACGGTATTTTTGGCAGCGTGGGCTTCATTTTGATAAATCTATGTCGTCTTTGGCTGGGGCTGTGTGCGCTTGGTTACGGTGTGATGGCTGTTGGGATGCGATCGCACTCATTTACGGCGGCTAGCCTGGTCCATGCTTTTGCTATGGCGATTCTTCATCATCAGCCCGCCTGGCAGTTTTTGACCACTGGACTGGTGATGGCTTTTACGCTGTTCTTTTTCTCCGTGGTGCCTTGGGATATGCAGGCTTCTGAGATTGATATGCCTTGCTAGTCGGTCCTTTGGCTATGGCAAACTAAGCCATGGCTATACCTGAGCGCTGCTCAAATGTTTTGCTGGCTAATAAATTATCAATTTGCTGAACGGTGAGCGGCCGGCTGAACCAGTAGCCTTGAGCGTAGTCGCAGCCCATCTTTTGGAGTACGGCCATTTGGTCGGCGGTTTCAATGCCTTCGGCGAGTACTTTGAAATTAAGGCCTTTTGCCAGGGCGATGATGGTGGATGCGATCGCGGCGTCGCTGGGGCTATCGACCAAGTCTTGCACAAACGAGCGGTCAATTTTGATGGTGTCTAGCGGAAAGTGCTTGAGAACACTTAGGGAAGAGTAGCCGGTGCCAAAGTCATCCATGGCAATTTGGATGCCGACGTGGGAGAGCTTTTGGAGCACTGAGATAGCAAAGCTTACATCCTGCATGGCAGCGCTTTCTGTCACTTCTAGCTCTAGGTGCCGGGCGTCAAAGTGAGTCGCTTCTAAAATTTTGACCACGGAGCGCACGAGGCGAGAGCGGTGAAACTGCTGGGCTGAGAGGTTTACTGCTAGCCGCAGTGGCGGCATGCCTGCTTTTTGCCACTGCGCGTATTGACCGCAGGCTGCCTGTAGCACCCACTGGCCAATCGGCTCGATCAGGCCGGTTTCTTCAGCGATGGGGATGAACTTGGTAGGTGGGATCAGCCCAAGGGCCGGATGCTGCCAGCGAATCAGGGCTTCCATGCCAATCCACCTGCCGGTTTTGAGATCTACCTGGGGCTGATAGCACAAAAACAGCTCCTGGTTAATCATTGCCTTGCGCAGGTCTGTTTCTAGATTGAGCTGGTTGCGGGCGTCAGCGTTGATTTCTTCGAAGTAGATTTGATAGTTGTTTCTGCCGCGAGCTTTGGCCTGGTACATGGCGGCGTCTGCGTTTCGCAACAGGGTTTGCTCGTCTTGGCCGTCGTAGGGGGCAAGGGCAATGCCCAAGCTCGCGGTGACAAAGAGTTCTTCTTCCTGTACGCGGAAGGGGGCGGCTAGCCGCTGCAAGATGCGTTCTGCGATGGCGGAGATTTCTTCGGGCGATCGCAGTTCAGAGAGCAGTAGGGTAAATTCATCTCCCCCCCACCGGGCCACCACATCGTAGCCTCGCAGGCAGCTTTGGAGTCGCTCAGCCACTTGCTTGAGCAGGCAGTCGCCCGCTGCGTGGCCCAGGGTGTCGTTGATATTTTTAAATCGGTCTAGGTCGAGAAACGCTACGCCCAGCATGACGTCTGCTTCGATGGATTGAGCGATCGCTCGTTTTAGCTGCTGGTTGAACAACATGCGATCTGGTAGCTGGGTGAGCTGGTCGCGGGCATTGCGCGTTCGAAACAGGCGTTCGATTCGCCACCGCTGCACTGCCAGGTAAATGTGGCTACCCGCAGTTTCTACCTGCAGCACGTCTGCGGGTGTCCATGCATCCCATTGATGATTTCGCAGCAGTGCGAGGACGCCCACACAGTCTTGCCCGTAGCGAATGGGCAGCAGCAGTAGGTGGCGTTCTACACCGGCCCCAAAAATCTGTTCGGCCCAGCTGGGCCACTGACCCGCTAGGTGGATCTGGCTGCCCGTGATTTGAAAGTGTCCGCCCGCTACAAGCTCTGCGAGCTGTGTCTGTAGCTCAACGGCCTGTGTGCTCCATAGAGAATCGATGTAAAACGGCTTGGGTAGCGCCAGGTTTTGCCAGAGTGCGGTGCCATCCCCGACGCTTGGGGGCGCGCCCTCACCCCAATGGTGCACCGGCGTGACCAAGGGCACCGACCACCACAGCTGCGCGGTCTGACAGGAGAGTGCTTCACCCACCACAGAGAGCACCTGCGGCCACAGCTGTGGCGTATCAATTGGGCACTGCAGCAGGCAACTCACTCGGCGAAGAATGCTCTCTTGAGAATGGGCCAGACTGAGCGTAAATAGTGTGTTTTTGTGGCTTGTGCTGGGTAGCGGGGAGTGAGTCACCCTAGAATATGTCGCGCCAGAGCGAGACAGACGAAAGGACAGCAGACTGCATTACACACCATCTCGCTACGCACGATTTGAGCAAGTATCTGTGTTTTTGCGAGTCGTTAGCGCTTAGCGAGCGACACCCATGTGCTTATGACGCAGTGCGGTTAGCAGGTGTATGAACACATCCGTAGACCTGCTACATCAGGATTGGGCACCGGGATAATAGTTGCCGTTATCAATTCTGGTCTAGACGCGAGGAATTGAAGGGCAAGATCACTGTTTTCAATGTTCCCCAAAACAATTGGAAATCGGACTTTGCAGCGATTTTTCAGTCTGTGAAAACAGCCTATGTGTCGATTGTTATCTGCGGCTGTCAGTATTTTTGTTGTGAGGTGTGCGATCGCTGTTACAAATCGCTGGGGCCGCTCGGTGGACTGTTGTACTGAGGCGGTCAAATGATAGGCCAGTGAGGCGACTGCTATTGAGCTATTGAGCTGTTATTTCTCTGAGTTGGCGCTTTTGTTGCAGCTATTTGCCTGCAGGTCGCAGTTTCTGCTGTTCAGATCGTTCGGCAATTTGTGAGGCGGGTTTGACGATGTATCGCTCACCGTCAAACACTAGAACGGGCTGGTCGCTATCAGATAGGGGGGCGGTCTGCGCTGACTCGAGTAAGTCTGAAATTGTTGGCGCGCTGCCCGTCGACGTGGCAGGGGTGTTCTCTGCTCTCATGTCGGGGGATAGGTTGACGCCGCTTACTGCCGTGTCTGGCGTGGCGGCATTGAGCTGTTCACCGAGTGGAATGAGCGCCTCGGCAACCTGGGACTGCTGATCGAGGTTTTGCGTGGAAGACACCAAAGCCCCTAGGCCGGTAATCAAATCGCGGATTTGACTGCGCACGGCAGGGTCCCCAGTGATTTCGTCAACATCTGCCATGACTTTTTGGGCGCTGGCTAGGGCGTCGCGGGCCGATTCGAGGGTCTGCTGTAGTAGCACTAGATTGGCAGGTGTATTGAAGGAGGCGGTCACGGCCTGTAGGTCTTCGGAGGCCGCTGTTGCATTGGTGAGCAGCCGCTCTAAGTTGTCGATGAGTTCTCCGTTTTGAAATCTGGGACCTAGGGCATCAGTGGTTGTGCGCAGCTGGGCACTGGTTGCCTGCAAGTTGCCGAGGGTATCGACGAGCGTACCGCGATTTTCTCCGATCAGACCGTTGATATCGGCTGCTGTCAGTTCGAACTGCTGAACGGTGCCCTGTACCTGGAGGGCTGCTAGCCTGGCGGCCTCGACGGCAGCTTGAGCTGATCCGGATAAGGGGGTGATTTCATTTCTGGCATCCTCGGTCAGGCGCGTGGCAGATTGCGCTAGGGTGCCTGCTTCTGAGGTGGTTTCTGCGATGGTTTCTAGCGTGGTTTTCAGCTGGGCGATCAGTTCTGGATCGGCAAATGCCTCGGTGAGATTTTGGGTAGAGCGGAGCAGTTCTTCGTAGCTGGGGCCGGTGACCCCTTCTAAGCGATCGCCATCGCACAGGATGATGCTACTGTCGCAGTCTCTGCCAACCGGGCTGAGTTCGTTGGCACTGGTCGCGAGTTCAACCAAGGGCGTAATTTCAACTGACATTTCACCGATCAGGCCCGACTCTACGGTCTCAACGAGCACCTCGTTTGACATTCGCAGGTCTTTTTCAGTGATTTCTAAGCCCAGTTCTACCTTGTTGGAGCGGGGTGTGATGGACATAACGCGTCCGACAGAGACCCCGCGATACATAACGGGTGTCCCAATTTGTACGCCAGCGGTGTCGTCAAATTCGGCAATTAGCTGGTACGGTCGCCTCGCCGGGTTAAACCCTCGCAACCACAGGATGAGTCCCCCAAATAAACCAATCCCCAATAGGATTAGCAGCCCTACAGAACCTTCTCGAATTGTTCTTGAGCGCATGAGCTTGTTGATTATCCTCCCACGTGGATAGGGCCCTGTACCTGGGCACTAAAAAACTGACGGACAAACGGATTGTCTGTGGTGTCTATTTCATCAATGCCGCCCATCCACTGTACCCGCCCATCGTGGAGAAAAATGACCCGATCTGCAGTTCGGCGAATGGTGCTCTCTTGATGGGTCACGATGAGGTAAGACTGGCAGGCCTGCTCACCATGGATTTCTCGAATCAAATCTTCGATGACTGTGGATGCGATGGGGTCGAGGCCCGCTGTCGGCTCATCGTACAGCAAAAGGCCCGGGGCGCTGTTTGGATTGTGAGGATCGGCCATCACGGCCCTGGCAAAGCTGACCCGCTTACGCATCCCCCCAGAGAGTTCTGCGGGGTAGCGGTCTGCAATATCTGGCAGGCCTACAACGCGCAGGGCTTCTGCGACCAGTGATTGGATCTCGCTGCGTGAGAGCCGGGAGTGCTGGTAGAGCAAGAATCCGATATTCTCATCTACGGTCAGGGAGTCGAACAGGGCAGCTTGCTGAAAGACCATTCCTACGTTGAAAGGGTCAGAGGCATCTTCGATAAGACCAATACGCTGTTGACCGCCGATCCAAATTTCGCCTTCGTCAGGGGCAAGCAGACCTGCAATGATTCGCAAAATGGTGGATTTTCCGGTGCCCGAGGGGCCAATAACCGCGACTGCTTCACCGGCACTCAATTCCAAATCGAGCTGGTTGAGCACTCGGTTGTTACCAAACTGCTTGGTAATGCCAGCGAGCCGGACCAGGGGTGTTTGGCTATCGCAGGGAGAATCGGTGGTGGGGATTGAAGGGTCAGTGGAGCTGGAGTGAGCCATAAGCGCCTGAGACCATGAACATTGATTGTGGTTTGTTTCTATTGTCGGCAAAAGTATTTGGACAACTATAGCTTTCGTGGCGTGGCTTAGGACAGCCTAGAAGGCTATAACCTTGGTTGGAATTTGTTCTAAACCTGCTCTATGCCAGGTTTAGATCTGTTTGAGACCTGCTCTAGACCTGATGTCAAAACTTGCCTCGACGTGCGGGTGTTTTAATGCACAGGGACATTTGACATGTCCGAGCTATATTAACTTCTTTTAATATTGAGCGGAAAGGTCGATGTTGCTCCGAAAGCTCACGGGCTAGACCGCACCTCTTCGTATGATGGTTTAATGATCCCGATTGTCTTATCCCTCTGCTATGCGCCCTACCCGTAAAAAGCTATATACCAAGCCTCGGCGCTGGTTAAGGTGGCTAAGGCCTGGACTTTTTGTCAAGCGCTGGCTTTTTTTGAGCACCATCGGGATTGTGGCTATCGGCCTTGGGATAATGGTGTGGCTCAAACTGACGCCTGTGTTTTACACGGTGAAGTTTGTTGGCAAGATTCTCAATTTAATCACGCAGCTGGTTCCTAACTATGTGAGTGGTCCGCTGGCTGTGCTGGGCGGATTTTTGCTGTTGATTTGGGGGCAGACGCGGACGCTGGGGGCGATTGTGGAGGTGCTGCTGCCAGCCAATGGTGAGGAGAATCTGTGGGATGCGATCGCCACCCACAGAAGGCTCAACCGAGGCCCTCGCATCGTGGTAATCGGCGGTGGTACAGGCCTATCGACACTGCTGCGCGGCCTGAAACACTACAGCGCGAACATTACGGCGATTGTGACGGTGGCGGATGATGGGGGGTCTTCGGGGCGGCTCAGGCGCGAGATGGGGGGCATTCCGCCGGGTGATATTCGCAACTGTTTGACAGCTCTAGCCGATGAAGAAAAGCTGCTGACTGAGCTATTTCAGTATCGGTTTGAGTCGGGTAGTGGGCTGAGCGGTCATAGCTTTGGCAATTTGTTTTTGTCGGCGATGAATGAGATTACGGGCGATTGGGAGCGGGCGATCGCAGCGAGTTCTCAGGTGCTGGCGATTCGGGGGCGAGTGCTGCCGTCTACCCTGAGCGATGTCAAGCTGTGGGCCAACTTGAGCGACGGTCGCTACATCGAGGGCGAATCAAACATTACGAAGGCGGGGGGCAATATTGATGAGATTGGTTGCTTACCGGCTGACCCGCCAGCGCTGCCTCAGGCAATAGAGGCGATCAAGGGGGCAGACTACATCATTGTGGGACCAGGTAGCCTGTATACCAGCATCATTCCAAACCTGCTGGTGCCAGAAATTGTCGATGCGATCGCTGCTCGCAACGTCCCCCGCATTTACATTTGCAACATTATGAGTGAGCCAGGCGAAACCCAGGGATACACCGTTTCTAAGCACATTGAGGCTATCGACCGAGCCTGCGGACGGTATTTATTCGATGCGGTGCTGGTGCAGAAGCGCCTGCCTTCGGAAGCAGCGATAGATCGCTACCTCAAGGAGGGCGCTACGCCAGTCATTTTGGATCGTAAGGCGGTGATCGACTCGGGGCGTCGCATTGTGATTGCCAATGTGATGAGCGAGAGTGACACGACGGTGCGCCACGACCCGAAGCGCCTCGCGAAGGTGCTAGTGAAGTGGTACGAGCGGACGCGGGGCGCCTGGTAAGGGTTCTAAAAGGACTAATCTGTGCTTGCTAAAAACTTGCGGCTGACCCAGCTAGAGATGCCGCTGATGAGTGCGCCTGCCATCAGAATGCCAATGGCAGGCATGATGACTGGGTCCCAAAGGCCGTACCACAGGTCAAAGCCGAGGTTGATATTGGCTGCGCGTCCGATGAGTGCGATCGCAAACCAGGCAAAGCAAAATAATACAAAGAACAGATTGAGCATGAGTATTGTGTTCAATCCGCTGACGATGCGTTCTTTCATGGGCATCAGAGAAAAATGAAGTTTGTGCAGTCTTCACCTATTACTTTAGGGGGTTGGAACATTATATTGAAATACTTTTTTGAAGAAGAAAGATATTGCTTTTGAGAGTGAAAAAATCCCTGCAAGCTGTTAGCAGAATTTAGGCAACCTTAACTACAAAAGATGGCTGCTTCCGTGGGGAAACAGCCATACAATCGCTATTCAACATTGTTAATAAATGTTTTCGCCTTTACAGGCCTAAAATCTTAGACTTTCTGCGCTAGATCGCCTTCTGGGCATCCATTTCAGCCATTAGCAAGTTGTCAGGATCAACATAGTGGCAAACGGCGTCATCGACACAGATCAGGGCCCAACCGGACTTGTCTATTTCCACAAAGGTATAGTCTGCGTCCTGTACAAAAAATCCTTTGTGATTTCGCGTTTCAGGCTTAATCGCAACAGGTTTGAGGTTCATAATCAGCGACTCCTATAAGGTGGATGGGGTTTGATAGATGCTCGCGGTCTTGCCTCTACAAACCATTGATGAAAACTGTTGATGAAAACTGTTAAAAGTCATCAATTAGAAAGGCTTATCAACCGCTTAATCTAAGCTTATCAGTAGAGCCGGGGATCGCTCGTTAAGTTATTTTTGCAATCTTTACATAGGTGTTTTTGACTTATAAATTCAACGCTTTCGGCTTCTAGAAGTGATGCAAACCAAGAATCAGAGAGGCCTGTGACAAAAAAATGGGGATCGCTCATGACAGCGATCCCCATTTTCTGTTGGCGGCTTTTATTTCAGGAGTTCATGAAGTTGTGTGAAGATTCTAATTTGGTCGTTTGCTATACATTTTTCTAAAAGCCTCTCATAGAGGGAGCTTTACCCTTCGAACAGCCATTTTTGTAGTCGTTTTAGATTTTTCCAGTCGGGCTTTCTTCTTAACCCTTCTTCAAAGTTTTCCTGGATTTCAGCCTTTAACTGATCGACGGCAAGTAGCACCTGGCTAACTTCGTCTACCTGATCTCGCACACCGCTTTTGCCCGTTTCGAGCATGGCAAGGGCGAGGTTGACTCTCGCTTGAGGGTCTTTGGGGGCGAGCTTGACGGCTCGCTGCGCCGCTTTGTAGGCGGCGTTGGGCTTGTCTGCTAGCAGGTACAGCCAGGAGAGACAGGTCTGCGCGGCGCTATTTTTGGGCGCTTTGGTACAGATGTCTTTGAAGGTAGGCAGCAGTGCCTCGGCAGATTCGCCTTCTTTGTAGCGAGAAATGCCCTCTTCAAACTGGGTTTCTAAAGTTTGCATGGAGAAGTGTGACTGGATGGGAGGACGGGGCTTTGAGGATGGCCTGGCCAGTGATGTCTCCATGGAGCTGTGTCTCCGTGGAGCTGTGTCCCAAGGGGGGCAGGTCTCCAAGGATTTAGGTTCCGAAGGATTTGCCGCAGCCACAGGTTTGGCTAGCGTTGGGATTTGTAAACTGGAAGCCGCCGCCAATGAGGGCGTCGCTGTAGTCGAGCATCAAGCCGTATAGGTAGAGCAGGCTCTTGCGATCGCACACCACCTTAAAGCCATCGTAATCGTACACTTCATCGTGCTCGCCAATATTGCTGGGGTCTTCGAAGTCCATCATGTACGACATGCCAGAGCAGCCGCCCTGCCGGACGCCAACCCGCAGGCAGAGGTCGCTACCCTGCTTCTCACGTAGTGCCTTTACGTGGGTCAGTGCCGCTTCAGACATTAAGATGCCTCTCTCGCTGTTAGCTGCAGCAGTAGGTGCGGGCGCGTTGGCGGTACCAGATGCCGGATCGACGGTTGCTGTTTGTAGCCCCTCTGTGGGTTTCATGTCGGGGTTTGTGGCTTGTGTCATCGGGATTACGGTAGGTTGAATTGGATAGCTTTAGTTTAACGTACGGGTTTCTGGCCGATAGAGCCAGAGAGGGCTAGGCGTCCTTTTTAAGGATTTTTCTTTGGCGTTTCTGGGCTGATTTTCTTAGACTGAACGTCTATCAACTTTTTATAAGTTTGGCTGGCCCCTCGGATTGGTCAGAGCGGTTGCCTGCTAGCGAAGTGATTGCACGGCTATACTAATCGACTGGTGAGCGATTCCGTGGATGCTGAACGTTGGCAGCGTCTGATGTTGGGATAGCCTACTGTCGAGGTGGAAAGTCAAGATAGATTGATTTAACGTCTAGTTTCCCGTTAGGAACCTTAAAATTCTACTGAAGAATTTTTGTCTGCTCGAATCGCCAACCGTCGGCCCTGTGCACGCTAACCCATTGCTTTTGCATTGCTTTTGACCCTATGCATCAATTGAGCCCTTTTACCTGTCGTCGCTTGAGCCAGCTACCTCGGCTCACCAGTGTCTGGGAGTGCGATCGCCGTCCGGTGCCAGCGGCTGGGCCACTCTCTGATATCGATGATGACGAGCGGGGAGACTGCATTCTCTGGGTCGATGGCTTGCAGGGAGTGGTGCGGGGCATGAATGTGGTGCCGCCGGAAACCGGGCACGAGGCGATTGTGAGAACGCTGCTGCAGGCGATTGAAACGCCACAGAGCCGGGCTGAACCGGCACGGCCAAGAAAGGTGGTTGTGCGCGATCGCGAGATTCAGTTTTTCTTGCGGGGAGCACTGCAGGCGCTCGATATTCCGGTGGAGTACTCGCCTGAGCTGCCGATGATTGATGAGGTGTTTGAAAAGCTGCAAGCGCCCGACATGCCCGATGTGAGGCTGCCCGAAGCCTTTGAGACTATTTTGCTGGAGAAGTCTGCGCTGATTTGGGAGGATGCGCCCTGGAATCATCTCAGCGAGCAGGAGATCATCGCAATTGAGCTGAACTTTTGGGAGATTGAGACGCTTTATCTGTCGGTGTTGGGGCTGGCGGGCATGGAGTATGGCCTGCTGCTGTACCGTGACTTAGAGTCGCTCAAGCAGTTTCGTCGTAAGCTGCTCCACGGTGAAGACTTTTCTGATGGTATGCGTCAGGCTTTTTTAGAACAGAACTGTCTATTTATTAATTTCAATCCGGCAGAGGGGGTGATCCCGATGCCCAAGGCGTTTTCGTCTTTGGCGGCTCAGCAGAGTGCGGCTGTAGAGTACGAATTTGGCAGTTTGCATCCTTTGGAAGGGTTGCGATCGCAGCTGGCAGAAGAAGAAGCCGCCAGCCTAGTGGTCACCTTAGAAGCGCTGCACCGCTTCTTTAAAAAGCACAATATCGCCGCTGAAAATTTTGCCTTGCAGCCCCAAAGCAGCCGGTTTCGCATTCCCAACCCGGACCCGAGCACTCGCAAGCAGTCTGAGATGATCGGCGTCAAGATTTCGACGGTGCCAGAGGTGTCTAGCGCCTTTTTGCAGGAGACGCTGGGGGAGAGCGATAACCCAGATATCTCTAACGCCGCCATCGTCGATGACAGCGTCCCGGAAGGATCTTTGATCATGCTGGGGAGCTACCGAGAAAAGGATATTGAACCCTTGCGGGAGCATCGGCGCATTTACTACCAAAGCTTTTTGAGCAAGCCGGAGAAAGCGCCAGACAGCAAGTCTAAATGGCCGATACTGACGATTCAGACGACTCGGCCTAAGGCGAAGCAGTTGGTGGAGTACTTCAAGCAAGAAGGCGGCATTCAGTCTATTTGCTTCAATCCGGGCAGTGACCCGATGAGCGGTCAGGTCTTTCAAATCGGATTGATTCAGACGATGAAGGGGCATTTGCACCTTTTTAATGAGTATGAAATTAGCGATCCGACTGACCATCAGGCGTTGGAGAAATGGGCTGTGAATAGTGCTAACAATGGCGATTGCTGTGGCTGCATCGTAGCGGCAGGGGCGACGGGCGCCCGGAGGGGGCGGCCAACTGCGCGTGAAGTGGTGGCCTTCTTTGAGGCGTACACCAAACGGCCCGAAGACTTGAGCCTAACGCCGTTGGTGATGAGCTACGCACCAGATTGGTAGCTTCGGGCGTGCTGCTGTGAGTGCTGATATGAGTGCTGCTGTAGGAGATTGGCTGGCTTGACTCTTGTGATCGCTTTGAACTGCTTAATAGCGGCGCTGGTGTTTGCGCTGAGCTATTTGCTGTGGCGGGGGCGGTGCAGATTGGCGCGGCTGGTGGCAGTGCTAGAGTCTTTTCGGCTGGTGCCCGGGCAGGTGGGCTACGCGGTGGTGCTGCAGCGGGCTCAGCTGGCTGAAACTCGGCTGGGCTTAGTGACATTGCGACGGCGATCGCAGCAGATGCAGCAGGTGCTACGGCTGATCAAGCTGTTGCGTGTGGTGTTGCTGTACCGAGCGGGGCGGCGAATCCGTCGGTAGCGTTTGCGCCAGCATAGGGGCCAGCTTAGGAGTAGGCTTATATCAAGCGTCTTAATGCTTTTGCCATTCGATGAGAGCGAAGAGCAGCAGGGCTGAATACTCAAAAAAGTAAAATCGTTATGTCAGACAGTAATCGATCAGATGGGCTTCTCGGGGGGATGATCATCGGTGCGGCGATTGGCGCGATCGCGGGTATTTTGGCCGCGCCGCGCACGGGCCGGGATACCCGTCGCATTCTCAAAAAATCTGCTGATGCCCTGCCCGAACTCGCCGAAGACTTGGCTACCAGCATTCAGTTTCAGGCAGACCGCCTTTCGGATACGAGCCTGCAAAACTGGGAGCAAACCCTGGTGCGCTTGAGAGAAGCTATCAGCGCAGGGCGGTCTGCGGGACGGTTGGAGTGGGAAAGGCAAACGAGCGATCGCCAGACTGGCCAACCGCTCTACGATGAGCCCTACGTTTCTAGTGATGCAGAAAGCGACCCTAGCTACGATATCGACACCGATTGAGCACGCGTGAACAATCCCTTCTTTTGGTTAGGCATCTCAATTCTGTTAGTGGCCATTAGCCTAATGGCACTGCTCACCGTGGCCATTTTGGTCTTGCAAGAATTGGCTCGGGCCGCGAGAAGTGCCGAAAAGCTGCTGGATACCCTGAACCGAGAGCTGCCACCTACCCTGAACGATTTGCGCCTGACCGGCAGGGAACTCTCCGACCTGAGTGATGAAGTGAGTGACGGGGTACAAAGTGCCCGCCACGTGGTGCAGCAAGTTGATAAGGGCCTCACCGAAGCCAAGGTCCAGGCTCGGCGTGCCCACATCACGGGCCGGAGCTTTGTCGCGGGTGCGACCGCTGCCCTACGAGTCCTCACGGGCAATCCTCGCCGTCGTCGTCGCCGCCCGCCGACTCGCCGCCCACCGGTCGCACCTATTCGCAGCCCTGAGCAAACTCCTGGTAAGCCGCCCGTCGCAAAGCAGAACGTGAGTAAAGACGTGAGTCAGAACGTGAGTCAGGTAAAACGCCAGCCGGACCCATCTTCTCAGCAGGTTGAGCCGCAGGTCGAGCCAGAAGTTAAGCCAAAGGTTGAGCCAAATGCCCAACGCTAGCGCCCGTTTACCCCATGACTTCTGTTATCTTAAAATTAAGTAAACAACTGTAAAGATAGGCGTCATTGCCTCGGCTTGAATTAATGAAAATCTGCCTAAACCCATTGCCTCGGCAAATGACCCACCGCATTCAAGGCTTTTGGACTCAGCGCTGTGCAAACAGATGGGGCACCCGCATGCTTCGACAAGGCGTGCTAACTTGCCTAGTCGTTTTGCTGACCTGTTTTTCTGCTGCTTCGCCAGCCCACGCAATCAATAACCCTGAACTCTTGCCAGATGAACCCACTGTGGTGATTGATCTGGCGCGCATATTAAATGATGCGCAGGAGGAGTATCTCAACACTAAGCTGCCTCAGTTTGAAGCGGAGACGGGCTGGAAACTGAGAGTGCTGACTCAGTTTGACCAGACGCCTGGACGCGCGGTGAAAGAATTTTGGGGGCTCAATGACAAGAGCATCATGATGGTGGCTGACCCAAGGGGCGGCAATTTACTGAACTTTAGCGTGGGAGATGACCTATATCCGCTGCTGCCACGTACTTTTTGGATCGAGCTGCAGACGCGATTTGGCAATCAGTTTTACGTTCGTGACAATGGCGAAGATGGCGCGGTGCTCGGTGCGATCAATGCCTTGGAGACTTGCCTGGAGCGGGGCGGCTGCGCGGTGGTGCCGGGCTTACCACGCGAGCAATGGATTCTGACTTTGGTGACGTCTATTTTGGGCGGGGTGATTTGCGGATTTGCCGCGCAGCCTAGGCGCGAGGGTCAAGGGATTGCTTGGCAATGGGCGCTGCTGTTTTCGCCGCTGTGGGGCATTTTGTTTATCGCTTTCGGCCTGGGTCCGGTGGTGACCCGCACGCCGGAGCTGCTGCCGGTGATTCGCAATGTGTCTGGCTTTTTGATCGGTGCGATTGTTGCCTTCCTGACTCCAGCGTTTGGTGACCCGCCGCCTGCAGACGACCGGTCCTAGGCATGGGTTTTGGCAACTTGGCTGATTACTGGCTGACGATGCCGGACCATTGAACCTTTTTCTCTTGGGTGCGGCGGTAGGAGAAGAAGTTTTGAGAGTCTTGGTAGGTGCAGTGGGGTGCGATCGCAATCTGCTCTATATCAATGCCAAGCTGCTCTAGCTGCATCTGGTTAATTCGTCTCACGTCGAGGCGGACTCGCTCGGCTGAGGGGTCATGGAGCAAGGGCGGGTTTGCAACGGACATCAGGTGTTCGATCAGCGCTTCACCCTGCAGATGCGGGGCGACGGTAATGCCGACTTTAGTGGCGACGTCGGTGCCGACTTGGTACACGCTGCCGTCAATAGCAGGTCCGAGGGCGATGCGTAGGTTCTGGAGCTGGCTACCTTGAGCTTCGAGCCTGGCTACGGCTTCGGGCAAGATTTTTTGAGCGGTGCCGCGCCAGCCAGCGTGCACTGCTGAGACCTGCCCAGTGGAGATATCGCCAATCAGGGCGGGGGTGCAGTCGGCGGAGCAGGCCCAAACGGCCTGAGATGACCGCTCGCTGACAATCCCGTCGGCCAGTGGAAAGGTTGCCTCAGTGCCATCGGGTAAGGGAGGTAAGCCTGCCTCTAGTGCGGTTTCTATCTCGGTCGGGGTGAGGACGTCGCCACTGTGGACCTGCTTGACCCGGTATACCTGAGCCTCTGGTGAGAGGACGTTGGCTAGTTCTTCGGGGGTTTGTGGATAGAAGTGCTGGGTGAAAAAACCGTGGGGCTGGGGCAGGAGCGAACAGGTAAGAAAAGGCTGATCTTGCCAAGTTTTCCAAGTCCAGAGAGTCATAGGCTCAAGCGACAACGATAGGAATCGGGCGTATTCTATTAGCGTACCGATCAGCTCTTAGTCTTACCTGAGATAACCATAATTTTTCGATGATGGTCACGATTACAGCTCAAGGCAAAACATTTGAATGCGATCGCGGTGCTAACCTCCGTCAGGTGCTGATGGAAAACGGCATCGACCTCTACAGTCCTAGGGCCAACTACGTTAACTGTATGGGCATAGGGACCTGCGGTACCTGCGCAGTGGCCATTGAGGGCGAAGTCTCTGAGCCAAATTGGAAAGACAAGGCTCGGCGCACCCTCCCGCCTCACAATTCAGACAAGCCGCTACGCCTAGCTTGCCAAACCCGAGTCTTGGGCGACTTACAGGTGACTAAGTTTCAGGGTTTCTGGGGGCATCAAGACGACATTGCCTGGTCGCCGGAGGGGGACAGGAGAGGTGAAAGGCAAGACAACGGGGAATAATGACGCATTGAAAGCAAACGTACGCAGCCGTAGATTTGACGAGATGGCTTAGTATATGTGTACAGGTTTGAGATGTACGGGCTTGAAAGGCTGTATCGAACCGCCTCAGGCAGATTGCGTCAAGTTGCGTCAAACATGTGGTGATGTGAGAGGAAAGGGCTATGGTTAATCGATATTCGCTTGGGGCTGCTATTTTTAGTATTTTTCTACTGGCGATATTTGGCATTCGCGGTGCCTTTAGCTGGCTGAACCAGTCGCCTCAGCGCGTCCGAACAGACCAAGTCGCAATTAGCGGCGATGGCGCAACCGATAGTGATTTTGTTGACCGTGTGCCTGCAACGGGCACCCAGACCGATGGACGCAGCGGTCAGCCCTCTGGTCTTTCGAGTGAGGCGCTGGCTCTCTCGCCGCTGGAAGAAGCAGGTACCTACATTCAGCGGCAAAAAAGAGTAGAGCGGGACCCTGTGGTCGCTGATACGCGAGTTGATGTGATTCCGACCACCAGCACAGCTAACAACACAGCGACTCAGGCACAGCCGGATACTCAAATTGCCCAGCCTGCACCAGCCAACTCAAATCAGTCTTCACGGACGCCTGCGACAGCTGCACCTGCCTCACAGGCGGTTCCAGCGCTCTGGTAAATCGTTCGGTCAGCATTAGGTCTGTAATATCAGGCTCGTAACTACTAGACTCGTAATCATTAGTCAAGCGTACATCTGGTAAGCATTAATGGCTCAGGCAGACGTCATCATTGTCGGCGGCGGAACGATGGGTTTGGCGATCGCACTTGAGCTACATCAGCAGGGCACGTCGGTCACCGTTCTCAGCAAAGATTTTTCGGCGGCGGCGGGACATGCCGCAGCAGGTATGCTGGCACCCAGCGCTGAGCGTTTGCCCCAGGGCCCGATGGCTGAGCTGTGCGCCCGTAGCCTAGCGCTGTATCCACACTGGATTAGCAAACTTGAGGACCTCACTGGCCAAGACAGTGGCTACTGGCCCTGCGGCATTTTGGCACCGTTGCTAAAACCGGCATCTGCTAGCGGTTCACCGGCTTCTTCTACTGGTCTAACTCACAGCCCAGTTAGTGATCCCACCAATAGGCCAGTCCTCAGCTCAGCTGCTACACACAGCTATCAGTCGGGGCTCAGTCCTGACATCGTGGGCGGCTACTTCTACCCGGAAGATGGCCAGGTAGACAATCGCGCACTGATGCATGCGCTGCAGGTTGCGGTTCAGGAAAAGGGAATTTCAGTACAGAGCGGGGTCAGCGTAGAGGGCTTGATCCGGCAGGGGGGGCGGGTGATGGCGCTGCGCACTTCTGCTGGCGAGAAGCAGGCTGACCACTACGTGCTGGCAACGGGCGCTTGGTCGAGTGAGCTATTGCCGGTGCCGGTAACGCCGAGAAAAGGGCAGATGCTCTCGCTCAAAGTGCCGCCTGGCTATGGCCAAGTGCAGCCGCTGCACCGCATTTTGTACGGTGAGCAGGTGTATATCGTGCCTCGCCGCGATGGCCGGATTGTGCTGGGGGCGACGGTTGAAGATGTGGGATTTTTGCCGCACAATACGCCAGCGGGGGTTGCCCAGCTGCTGAGTGCAGCGATCGCACTCTACCCAGCTCTGGCGCAGTTTCCTATAGAAGAGTGCTGGTGGGGCTTTCGGCCTTCGACGCCAGATGAATTGCCTATTTTAGGTGCAGGCCCCTGCGAAAACTTGACCCTGGCAACGGGCCACTATCGCAATGGCATTTTGCTGACACCGATTACGGCCAAGCTGATCAGCGATCGCATCCTGGGTAAAACAGACCCTATCCTGGCTCACTTCAGCTACAGCCGATTTCAACAGACCACTTCTCCACCGTCGTCATCAAACCTCCTTCCATCAAACCTTTCTCCTTCATCAGCGCCCCCTTCTACTCCTATGCAACTTATCGATGTTCCTCAGTCAGGTACGCCGCAGCCTTCACAGCTCGTCTCTTCCGATAGCGATGACCGCCTAACCATTGCGGGCAAATCATTTGGCTCTCGCCTGATGACCGGCACGGGTAAGTTCAGCAGCTTGGACACCATGCGCCGCAGCTTTGCTGCTAGCGGAAGTGAGATTGTGACGGTGGCTGTGCGGCGGGTGCAGACGAATGCGCCGGGCCATGAGGGCTTGGCCGAAGCCATCGACTGGCAAAAGATGTGGATGCTGCCTAATACGGCGGGCTGTAAGGATGCGGAAGAGGCGATTCGTGTGGCTCGACTGGGCCGAGAAATGGCCAAGCTGCTGGGTCAGGAAGACAATCACTTCGTCAAGCTGGAAGTGATTCCTGATGCGAAGTATCTGCTGCCGGACCCGATTGATACGCTTAAGGCGGCTGAGCAGCTGGTGAAGGAAGGCTTTGCCGTGCTGCCCTACATCAATGCCGACCCACTGCTGGCCAAGCGGCTCGAAGAGGTGGGCTGTGCGACGGTGATGCCACTGGGTTCACCCATTGGCTCTGGCCAGGGCATTCGCAATGCGGCCAATATTCAAATCATCGTTGAGAATGCGACGGTGCCGGTGGTGGTGGATGCGGGCATTGGGACGCCGAGTGAGGCAGCTTATGCCATGGAGCTGGGGGCAGATGCGCTGCTGATCAATAGCGCGATCGCACTTGCTAAAGACCCGGTCGCCATGGGCCGAGCCATGGGGCTAGCCGCTGAAGCCGGTAGGCTGGCCTATCAGGCTGGGCGCATACCGGTGAAAGGCTACGCGAGTGCTAGCTCTCCGACGACGGGAACGATTAGCAGTTGATGTTTCTAGTCTTGACTCTGCTAAGCGAATGCGCCTGAGTGTGACCGATTGCTACAGAGTGAAACGTTCGCTTAACACTTTTTTAACGTCTCTGAAGACTATGAACATCAGGCATTGCGCTCATCTTTTGATAGATTTATCTGGCGAGGGCTATAAAAACACTCGCAGGTTTGTTAATATAACTTAACAACTCCACTGAGAGCTTAATATTATGAGATACACAACAGAAGAAGGCGGCCGTTTGAACAACTTCGCCGTTGAGCCAAAGATGTACCAGGCTGAGCCTCCTACTGGTGCTGAGAAGCGCAACTACATTATCTTGGGCAGCGTTGCCGCGACTCTGGTTGTCGGCTTGTTCGTGATTGCTGCCTCAGTTTCCTAGGGCTGCGCGTTGTAGCCCGAGCTAAATGATCCAGGTTTCGTACGCTTCAAGACTCAACTTGCAAGATGTCAAAAGCTCACCTTCGGGTGGGCTTTTGTCGTTTACAGACTGAACAAAAGCTATAGTAGCGGCGGCAACTCTCTCTTGGTTTTGCACTTATGGCCCAGCCGTTACCCGCTCAAGAGGCTATTCAGCAGTGGATCTCTGGACCCACCCGCAGCGGCAAAACGCAGCAGCTGATCGATTTTGCGAGCCGTGTGGGTGCTCAGCAGCATCAGCCTTTCATTGTGTTCGCTGCCAATGGCGATAACCGGATGGTGCTAGCCAATCGTTTGATGGCTGAGCTGGGCGATCGCGTGGCTACCCTCACGACTTCTCCGGCAGGCTTTATTCAAGATGAGGTGATTTTGTTTTGGCCGCTGCTGGTGCAGCAGCTAAACCTGCAGGCTCAGTTTCCGCTGAAGCTACGCCCCGAAAATGAACAGATGCTGGCCACTGAACTGTGGCGATCGCGCCTCGATAGCGGCACGCTGAAGGTAGAGGGCTGGCGCGAAACTCGCATGGTTCGCCGTTCCCTCGACTTTTTGCAGCTCGCTTCCCAAGCTTGCGTACCGATTGAAGAAATTGCCGACATGCTGAAGGCAGGGATGCCTTCGTCGCTGGCACCGGCCACGCTATGGGAGGCAGTCGGTGAGGCGCTTATCTATTGGCAAGACTGGTGCTTGCAGCGTGGCCTGCTGACCTACGGCATTATGAGCATGCTGTACTGGCGGTATTTGCTACCTATGGCGCGATATCGGGCTCAGCTGCTTTCGCGTTTTCGCGGACTGCTGGCCGACGATGTCGATGAATATCCTGCGCTAAGCGCCTCTCTGTTTTCCTGCTTTTTAGAGGCGCAGCGTCCCTGCCTATTCACCTACAATCCGCAGGGGAAAGTGCGGCTCGGTTTGGGCGCTGACCCGGCTGCTCTGTTGCCCCTAGCGGCCCGCTGCCAAATGCTAGAGCTGCAGGCGCCCACTACCGACTCGCTGGGAAAATGGGGTGATGACTTTGCAGACTGGGTGGAAGATCCGCTGTCTATTCCGGTAATGCCTGCTGAGGTGTCGCTGCTACAGGCAACTTCGCGGGGGCAGATGCTGAGACTGACGGCAGAAGCGATCGCCCGTGCCATCGAAACGGAGCAGGTGACCCCGGATGAGATTGCTGTTATCGGCCCTGGCCTGGATGCGATCGGTCGTTACAGCCTGATTGAAATTCTCACCAGTCGAGGGATTGCCGTCGAATCTTTGAACGATCAGCGTCCGCTGGTGAGTTCGCCGATGGTGCGAGCGCTGCTGTCGCTGCTATCGCTGATTTATCCGGGGTTAGGGCGGTTGGTAGATCGGGATGCGATCGCTGAGATGCTGGTTATTTTGAGTCAAAACCTTTCGCCTTCTCTGTCATCTGCGATCGCGCCTTCACCCGAAAATCGCGCAGAATCCCAGTCAGACACCCGCACAGACACTTGGTTCGACCTAATCGCCATCGACCCCGTCCGCGCGGAACTCATCGCCGACAACTGCTTCGTTCCAGATATTGAAAATCCTCATCTCTTACCAGCAGAGACTTTCTCTCGCTGGGACCGCCTCGGCCATCAAACCGTCAATGCCTACAATCGCATTTTGCAGTGGCTAGAGGCGCAAAAGCAGCTCATGCAGCAGCGGCTGACGTTAAAGCCTGTGATGACAATTGACCGGATTATTCAAGACTTTTTGTGGCGCGGGCATCATTTGCCCTACGACCAGCTGGCGACGCTGCGTGAGCTAATGGAGACCGCCCAATACTTTTGGGAAGTAGAGGAGCGGCTAATTCTATGCGATGGCCCTCGGCAAAGGCGCGATGATACCGGATTGAGCGATGTCGGTCGCTTTGTTCAGCTGATACAGAGAGGCACGGTGTCTGCCAATCCCTATCCAGTGAATCCGCTGTCGCTTGGGCGAAAGGGGGTGACCCTATCGACGATTTATCAGTATCGGGCTCAGCGCCTCTCCCATCGCTGGCAGTTTTGGTTAGATGCGGGGTCGCCGCTGTGGGCTAGTAGCGCAGGTGAGCTATTTGGCGCGCCTCTCTTTTTGCAGAGCTGGCCAGGTAGACCCATCACCCTGGTAGAAGTAGAAGCGGCCAACGAAGCAAACCTCACGCGTACGCTGCACGACTTGCTAGGGCGGGCTCAGGAAAAAGTGCTGCTGTGCCACAGCGACCTAGCACTCACCGGACAGGAGCAAACAGGACCGCTGCTATCGCTGGTGAGTGCGGCTGCGCCAGAGGATGATTTGATAGCGGGCTAGGCTATCAAGTTTTCTTGCTTACTGCACCCTTCTCGCCCGAGGCCCACGCTGCCCACCGTTGCGCTCGAGGTGATTCTCACGAATTTCCTCTACCTGCTGACGCTGCTCTGGCGTCAGGATTTCGTTTACTTGCTCGCGGGAGTCTTCGTGAATGGCGCGGATTTCATCTCGCTGGTCTTCGCTGAGGTCCAGTTCTCTGAAGGCTCTGCGTCCGCGGCCCTCGCTGTTTTCTAGGGTGGCTCGCTGCTCGCTGGTGAGCACATCGCCGATCTGCTCTCGAGCATCTGCGCGGATAGCTTCGATTTGTTCAGTCTGTGCTTCGCTGAGGTCGAGCTGCTCTAGGTGATGACCACCTCGGCGACCGCCTTCTCCTTGGGCAGAGGCGACGGTGCTGAGCGGCGCGATGAGCATGGCTAGTGCAAAGAGGCTGCCAACAGAAACGGTTTTGAGATTGAATTTCATGGATTTTTGAGGGGTTGGACTGTGTGTGGGCGCCAGCGCTTGTGCGGTGGTGTTTGCCCTGTACGTTCCTACTGTATTCAGCCCATGTGGCCTCTGGGAGGCTGCAAAGGTCATGGTTGTACCCATGACGATGGTCATGAGTTGGCAGTTGAAGCTGGGCGATCGCACCACCCCCGGGGGATAGTGATAAAAGATATTTGTCTATGTTCCTATTGCTTTTAGTGAGCAGCCTGACCGCTTATGGGTCGTGCCATTCAGCTACACAATCATCCTTTTCGCTTTTTGCTCTATTTGGAGTGGGGGCTACTGGCCGTTGCGATGTTTTCGGCGCTTGAGTCGCCACCAGGGCGCTTGGCCCAGCGGGCGGCTCGGGAGACCGCGAGAGTGCCGCTACCGCCGCCAGTAGAGCCGTGGCATGCGATGCCGCTGGTAGCGATGGCGGCCATTGTGCTCTTTGGCCTAATGGGGCTGTATTTGCCGGGAGGCAAGCTGGCCAAGATAGGCCATACGCTGGGCCAGATCCTGCTGATTTTGGTGGCGTCGGCGACCATTTTTAATGGGGGGCGTACGTTTCCGTTTATCTATTTATTATTGGTGATTCGCGGCTGCCTGATGTTTGGCCTGACCGGGCGGCTTGTGGTGATGGGGCTGGCCTTTTTGTTATTTGTGGGAGGGGTATCGTTTCGATTGCGATCGCTCTCTGGCTTGGGACGCAGGCTGTCGCCACCAGTCCGCGACCGGCTGCAGCACATGGTGATGGGTCTGCATCTGAACTTTATTGTGCTGTTTGGGCTGTCTTTGCTGCTGGTGGTGCTGCTGATAAACGCGCTGCTGACTGAGCGCCAGAGCCAAAAGAGACTGCAGCAGGCCAACCGGGAGCTGCGTGAGTCTGCCCAGGAAATAGAGAAGCTGGCGATGGACCAGGAGCGGAGTCGAATCGCGCGGGATATTCACGATGCGCTGGGGCACTCCCTAACCGCGCTCAATGTACAGCTAGAAAGCGCCGTGAAGCTGTGGGAAAAAGACCCGGCCCGGTCGCAGCAATTTTTGCTGACGGCTAAGCAGCTGGGCAGTCAGTCGCTGCGGGCGGTGAGAGATTCTGTGACCTCGCTGCGCCAAGATCCGCTGGCGGGTAAGCCGCTGGACAGTGCGATCGCTGCCTTATTGCAAACGGCCCAGTCGAACCAAACCCCACCGCTGACGACTACCCACGACATCGACCTTGCCCACCCGCTGGCGAACAATCTCAAAGTGTTGCTGTACCGCATTGTGCAAGAAGGGCTGACCAATGTTGTTAAGCATGCCAATGCGCAGCATGTGTACCTACAGCTGACGGGGTCGTCTGCCATTGTTACCCTGCTGCTAGAAGATGACGGTGATGGCTTCGACCTGCAGCAGGCGCGGAGTGGGTTTGGCCTGCAGAGTATGCGCGATCGCGCTGAAGCCGTCGGAGGTACCTTCAAGCTCACCAGCCATCGCACTGGCCCTCGCAAAGGTACTCGCTTGCAGGTGAGTGTGCCGGTGGGATGATGCCGCCCGCTGATTTGGCCTACTGACTTGACCTGCTGACTTGACCTGCTGATGTGAACCCGTTGTGGATGAGAGGACCTAGCCGTATGCTCAAGCTGCTGCTCGTAGAAGACCAAAAGCTGATTCGAGAGGGCCTGAGTGCGCTACTGTCTCTCGAAGCAGATATCGAAATCTTGGGTGAAGCGGAAAATGGTCAGCAGGCTCTGGATTTGCTAGCAAAGCTCACGGCAAGTCAGCTGCCTGATTTGGTGCTGATGGATATTCGAATGCCCATTATGGATGGGATTGCTGCGACTGCTGCGATCACCCAGCAGTATGCCGATATCAAAGTCCTGGTGCTGACTACCTTCGATGACGATGAGCAGATTGCCCAGGCGATGGCCGTTGGCGCGCAGGGCTACCTGCTCAAAGATACGCCGTCAGAAGAGTTGGCGATGGCGATTCGCTCGGTGGCAAAGGGCTATAGCCAGTTTGGTCCGGGCATTGTGCAAAAGATGATGTCTGCGCTGCCCCAGTCCTCTTCGAATCCAGCGGAGAGCGAGCCCGAAGGTCCGCCCGAAGTGCCGCCTGAAGTGCCGCCTGAGATTGCTGCGCTGACGCCCCGAGAAAAAGAAGTGCTGCGCTGTATTGGCAGGGGGGCTAGCAATCGGGAAATCGCCCAGCAGCTGTTTCTTTCAGAAGGTACCGTCAAAAATCATGTGACCAGTATTTTGAGCCGTTTGGGGTTGCGCGATCGCACCCAGGCCGCACTCCACGCTGCCCAGTGGGTACAGAAGAGTTAACGTGCAACGTGGTAACCCATCAAAAAAAATCAGCACGATGGGAAGAAACGGGTGCAAATAGGGTACAAATAGACAGCTATCCGGTATCTAACGAATGCAGGATAGTCAAGTTCTAGTTGGCCATGCGGTTCCTAATCGTTATCCATTCGTCTGATGTGGATGTCTGATTTGAAATGGATTGGCGTTTGAATCTACACAAGAAAGCAAATTAAATTGATACATTCATCACATTTATGCTTGACGAATGTCACCTACGTTGCTCTAATTTGACTACTTATTCAGCGTCTCCTTGTTAAATCGCGTCAAAACGCCTATTTAGCAAGAATGCAGTATTTTAATTTTTGGCCAAATACCCAGCTAACGCTCAAAAGCACCTAAGCGATTTTCTTCCTATGAAGCCTTCCCACCGCGCTGAGTCCGCCCAGTCAGCTCCAACTAACTACGCACCGTCTGTACCGATGTCGGTGTACCGGGAGCTCGCCGCTGAGCTACGGGCCAACAAAGCCGTGATTGACTCTCTCAACAGCCGTAATCAGCAGCTGATTCAGCAAAATCAACGCCTCAAGCAAGAAATTCACAACGTCGTGCAGGCGGCGCTCAACCTAGGACAGTATGCAGGCGTGGCCAGACCTGCTAACAAGGAGAGCTTTCCTAACGCGATCGCACCCGACACCCTCGCCAAGCTAGTTCGCGCTCAAAAAGAGAGCCAAAGCGACGACCCAAGAGACACTCAGAGCGATGCTTTGCCCACAGCGCAGGCAACCACTATTCATGACTCGGCTGCACTGTCGCCCAATGTCGCTGCTGATCCGGCGGTCAAGCCCATTGCGTTTCAGCCTATCGCTCAGAGCCCTGTTCAGAGTGGCAAATCTGCTCAACCCACCGGTATGCCACCTCGGAAACGTGCGCCCCGGCCCATTCGCTCAGCTGCTAAAGCCGCACCCAATGCCACCGCACAAAAGCCCTCTGCAAAAGCCGCTAAAGCAACGCGTCAGCCCACCGCTGCAGAGGCTGCCAAGCGCAAAGGTCAGCTCAGCCTGCCCGTAAATCAGCCCCTGCCCAAGCTCTTTACCGAGCAGTCGGGAGCGTATCGTAGCTCTGTGCTGGAGACGGGCGAAGAAAAGGAAATCGGCGGTATTTGGTTGGCACTCTCGATTATTTTGATTATTGTGACGGCTTTTGGCGCGGGATTCTTAATTATGAAGCCGCTGCTGAATGACCGGTAAAATCTCTTATGGTAGTAAGCGATACAGTACTAGGGTGGCCTCGCTCTGGTAAATAACGTTGTGAGTCGGCTGACATTGGGAGAGCAACACTTACGCTATGAAAAGAATTGAAGCGATTATCCGGCCCTTTAAGCTGGATGAAGTCAAAATTGCCCTTGTGAACTCGGGTATCGTGGGCATGACGGTGTCAGAGGTTCGTGGCTTTGGCAGACAAAAAGGCCAAACGGAGCGGTACCGCGGGTCTGAATATACTGTTGAGTTTTTGCAAAAGCTCAAGCTAGAAATTGTGGTCGAAGATACCCAGGTCGACATGGTGGTTGGCAAAATCATTGAGTCGGCCCGGACAGGTGAAATTGGCGACGGTAAGATCTTCGTTAGCCCGGTCGATGAGATTGTCCGGATCCGAACTGGTGAGAAAAACTTGGAAGCGGTGTAGGTCTGAAGTTGGGCCTATGACCGGTTGATACTTGTAAAGTTGGTATATTATTTGCTTTACGTTTGAGGGGATAGGTCGCTATCCCCTCTTTTTAGTTTTTCCACATTCTTTTTTTAGCTTTTTACATTCTAGATGCACGCAAAACAAGCCGTCGAAAGCTGCTTACAACGCTATGCTCGCTTTGGCGTCGATCTGGGCCTTGACCGCATTGAGGCTGTGCTCACCGCGCTGGGTAATCCCCACCACCGGGTGCCGATTATTCACGTGGCGGGGACAAATGGTAAGGGCTCTGTCTGCGCGTATCTCTCTGCGGTGTTGACGGCGGCGGGCTATCGCACGGGGCGCTACACGTCTCCTCACTTGGTGAACTGGACGGAGCGAATTTGTATTGATGATGAGCCGATCGGCTGGGAAGCGCTGCAGGAGTGCCTGGCGGCGGTGGAGTTGGCGATCGCCCCTCAGGGACCTGTGCCCACTCAGTTTGAAGTCTTCACTGCCGCTGCCTGGCAGTATTTTGCGCAGCAGCAGGTCGATATTGCTGTGGTAGAAGTCGGGCTGGGGGGGCGGTTGGATGCTACGAATGTTTGCCCGCGGCCTCTGGTGACGGTGATTGTCTCTATCAGCCGCGACCACTGGCAGCGGCTGGGAGATACGCTGGGCAAAATTGCGGGTGAGAAGGCAGGCATTTTGAAGCCGGGCGTGCCTGCGATCGCGGGTCCCTTACCTCTAGAAGCCGCTGAGGTAGTCACTGCAAAAGCCACAGCGCAGGCGGCTCCGCTGACTTGGGTGCAGCCCAGCGAAGAAATTTGCCCAGCGACTGGCGACCGGCCTGCCCAGCTCCGCTATGGCGGCATTGATTACCCGCAGGTATTGCTGGGTGACCATCAGCGGGTGAATTCTGCCTGTGCGATCGCTGCTTTGCAAAGCCTCCAGCAGCAGGGGTGGGAGATTTCTGAGCAGGCCATCGTGGCTGGCATGGGTCGCGTTCGCTGGCCTGGACGGCTACAAAAAGATAGTTGGCAGGGGCATGAGCTCCTGATTGACGGGGCGCACAATCTGGATGCGGCGCGATCGCTGCGTGAGTACCTCGACCGCTTCTACCCCGATGGGGCGATTACCTGGCTGATGGGGATGCTGCAGACTAAAGACCACGCTGGTGTGTTTGCAGCGCTGCTGCGACCGGGCGATCGGCTGCATCTGGTGAGCGTGCCGGGGCACTTGAGCGCGGCGCCTGAAGAGTTGAGTGCGATCGCCCAATCGGTGTGTCCGGCGCTGGCTACCCTAGAAACTCACGACACGCTGCTAGCCGCTCTGAATGCCGCTACGCAGACATCTCCTACCGTGTTCTGCGGTTCGCTATATCTGATTGGCCATTTTTACAGCGATATTCAGGGCTAGGATATCTGGGTCAGGATTTGTAATCCATGGGTGTGAGGTAGCAGCCCGCTATTTTCCACGTGTCGTCGGCTTGCTTTTGCATCATGTAGGTGGCTCGGATCAGGTGACCTTGCTGATCTAGCAGCATGACTTGCTGGGCAGGCAGGCCCTCTATGCTCAGCACAGATTCAAACATGACAGAGCGTGGCCGGTAGACTGAGGGGTAGGCCGCTTCCACCATGGTCACAAAATTTTCTGCAGTGCCAAACTGCCGCTGGATCTCCGGTGCCGCTTGAGAAAAAGCTGCGATCGCATCATTGTTCTGAAACGCTTCAATCTGCTCACCGATTACCTGCCGAATCGCTTGCGAATCTGCTTCACTCACGTCCATCGAAGTTGTGTTTTCCTCCTTTCGTGCGTGCCTGTCTTTTCAATTCTATTTTCTTTGCCGGATTCTTAGTCTGCCTCAGGAGAGAATGCAGGGTGCGAGAAACGTTTTACGGTTAAAATCATCACCATGCCGATTATCGACGTTCAAAACTTGGGTAAGGTCTACCCCGTGGCGGTCAAAGAGCCGGGCATGAAAGGTACCCTCCAACACTTTTTTCGTCGGACCTACCGAAATATCGAAGCGGTCAAAAACATCTCATTTGTTATCGAACCGGGAGAAATTGTCGGATTTTTAGGGCCAAATGGCGCAGGTAAAACCACCACGCTCAAGATGCTCACCGGGCTGATTCATCCTTCGAGCGGGCAGGTGAGCGTTTCGGGACATCGGCCCTTTGGGCGAGCTGCCAGCTTTCTAAAAGAGATTACTTTGGTTATGGGCCAAAAGCAGCAGCTACTTTGGGATTTGCCTGCCTTAGATTCGCTGCGCATCAATGCGGCGATTTATAACCTGAGCGATGCGACGTTTCGGCAGCGGGTGGGTGAACTAGCTGAGATGCTGTCTATCCAAGAGCAGCTCAAGCAGCCCGTTCGCAAACTCTCCCTCGGCCAGCGAATGAAAGCAGAAATGCTGGCGGCTCTGATTCACCACCCTCAGGTTTTGTTTTTGGATGAGCCTACGCTGGGGCTAGATATCAATGCTCAAATGGCTGTGCGCAACTTTTTGCAGGCTTACAATCAGCGATATGGAGCGACTATTTTGCTCACCAGCCACTACATGGCAGATATTACGGCGCTGTGCGATCGCGTCTTAGTCATTCACCAAGGCGCGCTAATTTACGACGGCCTGCTCGACGGCCTGCTGGAGAAATTTGCCCCTTATCGAGAAGTCTCTGTAGAGCTAGACCGCCATCAGCCGATAGACCGCTCTGCCCTTGCGGCTTACGGCAATCTGCAGACGCTAGAAGGCTGCAAGGCCACCTATCTCATTCCGGTAGGCGACTTGACGCAAACGGTTACTGACCTACTAAATACTCTGAAAATTCAGGACCTCAGCATCGCAGAACCCCCCATCGAAGATGTGATTGGTAAAGTTTTTGAGACTGGCAAGCTGTAGCTCCCATTGATGTCCTATTGATGTCCTAACCCGATTTGCCCATGCGCGCTTTTCGCATCGCCCGAACGCTCATTTCTGTGTACTACGCTTACATGGTGGAGTACCGCGCCGAGCTGATTTTTTGGGTGCTTTCGGGGAGTTTGCCGTTTCTCTTTTTAGGGCTGTGGAATCAGGCTGCGCAAAGCACCGATTTGGGTCTGACGCCTGCTGAACTTGCCCGCTACTTTCTGGCTGTTTTTTTGGTGCGCCAGTTTACGGTTGTGTGGGTGATTTGGGATTTTGAAAAAGAAGTGGTGCAGGGCAAGCTCTCACCGATGTTGCTACAGCCGCTTGACCCAGTGTGGCGTCACTTCTTTGGGCATTTTGCCGAGCGTCTGACGCGCATGCCCTTTATTTTGCTGTTGGTGGGCCTCTTTTGCCTGCTGTATCCAAAGGCTGTGTGGATTCCGACGCCTTACGCCTGTTTTTGGGGTTCTGTGACGCTAGTTCTGGCGTTTTGTTTGCGATTTCTCATTCAGTACACCTTTGCATTGCTGGCTTTTTGGGTAGAGCGGGCGTCTTCTATTCAACAGTTTTGGTTTTTGTTTTACGTCTACCTGTCTGGTGTGGTAGCCCCGCTGAGCTTGTTTCCTGAGCCCGTTCGTCAGGTTGCGCTGTGGACGCCTTTTCCCTATCTCATGTACTTTCCTGCCAGCATCATAATTGGGCTGCCGGTGGACCTAGCGAGGGGGCTTTTTACCATGGCGATTTGGGGTGCGATCGCACTGGCCGTCAACCGCAAGCTCTGGCGCGAAGGGTTAAAAAATTACTCCAGCATGGGTGCATGACAGCATTCCTACGCATAGATTCTGCCTGCGTAAAGTGTTCTCTATAACCGTCTCAAAGATTACTTTCTTAGGTAAAGAAAGACTGCATGGAATGATACCTTTGCTACATAAACTTTTTATGCTGCCCTTCATGTAAATCTCGTATTAACGATAGTAATTCATCAATAGAGCCTGATCCCTGCAAGGGTTTAACTGTTGATGAGTCGCTTTGTCATGAATGGCACAATCATACCCTTTTCATATTTCAGTAATTGTACGAATAAGATTAGGCTATTTAGCTGATGTGTCGTCTAAGTGATGTTTACTATGTTTACGGAGACGGAAGCACAATAGTGATAATTACTTACTAAGTGGTTTTACGAGGCTGTCAGTAAATGCCGTTCCGTATTTACCGAACATTGCCCGCGTGAGCTGTTTGTTTTATTTATTGCCTGTGTGTTCATGGCTTTCTCAAGCTTTGAGTCGTCTGGTGAGGCAGCATCAGCAACTATGTTTCTTCCAGCCGGTTGCGCTGAGTTGTGCAGGTTGCTTCTACTGACAGGTGCTAAAGGCATCTAGCTGTCGTGCTTCCACAGCGCCAGAGACTCCCAATTTCCCTTTCAGAGTGCAGCTAAATTTAGGATTGAGTTCTACAAACTGATGAGTAGCCTAACCCCTCTAAGAAAGCCCATGTCTTTCCACGCATCTCCACTACAGCTCTTGCCTAGGCCTACAGAGAGCGAACCAGTTCCCGACGAAGATGTTCCGCTTGGCCAACTATCTAACAACGACCTCGTGCTGCGCTGTCAGAACCAGGTAAAGCGAGACAGAGCTGCGTTTGAAGAGCTTGTCAGCCGCTATCAGCGCTACGTCGATAAGCTGCTGTACCACCTCGCATCGGACTGGTCTGACAGAGCAGACTTGGCCCAAGAGGTCTGGATTCGTGTCTATCGCAGCATTCATCGTCTCAAAGAGCCCGGAAAGTTCAAGAGCTGGCTTGGCCGCATCACCACCAATCTTTTTTACGACGAGTTGCGCAAGCGCAAGCGCTTTAAGGGGTCAGTTTCACTGGATGCCCCCCGCCAATCTAGCGATGGCCAATACGACTGGGAACTACCTTCCGGTGAGCCAACACCCGCAGACACTATGATGACCCGGGAGTTTCACGAGCACCTCAGGCAGGCAATGTCAGAGCTACCTGAAGTCTTTCAAAAGACAATCGCCATGAGAGAGCTACAGGGCCTATCTTACGAAGAAATCGCCAATATTACCGGCGTTTCATTGGGTACGGTTAAGTCTCGAATTGCGCGAGCCCGCCAGCGCCTCCAAGAAAAACTAAAGGTGTATTTGGCAACGGGTGAAGCGTCGAGAGTATAGGCGCGCAGTCATTCTTGACCATTTTCGACAAAGGTTTTAGCAGTAAAAGGCTTAAGTTTGTGAAGAGATTCACACAAACTTAAGCCTTTTATTCATTGACAAAAGATAACTACTGTGGAGTTACACTGTGAACCTGCGTGTGCCGGTCGAAAGCTGATGTTTACAAAGACAATCGGGCGATATGTTCGTGTGTTGGTGCTGTTTTGGCAGGTTGCCTTCGCGGCGGAGCTGGAATATCGCATTAATTTTGTGATTGCGGTGGTGAGCAGCTTGGGCGGTTTGGTTGGTAGCTTGTTTGGGCTGTTTTTGTTCTACCGGACGGAGTATGTTTTTCCGGGCTGGTCTTGGAGCGAGGCACTCATTGTGCTGGGCATTTTTACAATATTGCAGGGCATTTCGGCGACATTTTTGGTGCCCAATTTGAATAAGATTGTGGGGTATGTGCAGGAGGGCACGCTAGATTTTGTGCTGCTCAAGCCGCTGAGTTCACAGTTTTGGCTGTCTACCCATACGCTTTCGCCCTGGGGCCTACCGGATGTGTGCTTTGGGCTGATTATTATTTTCTATGCGGGCGGACAGCGCGGCCTGTCGGCAGGGGACTACATGATGCTGCTGCCACCGCTGTTTCTGGGTGTGGTCAGCCTGTATAGCGTTTGGTTTATCCTCGGTGCGACGAGTATTTGGTTCGTCAAAATTTATAACGTGACGGAGGTGTTGCGATCGCTTATCGAAGCCGGTCGCTTCCCGATAGAAGGCTATCCGGCTGGCTACCGGTTGTTTTTTACCTTCATTATTCCGGTTGCCTTTCTCACGACGGTGCCAGCGAAGGCAATGATTGGGCGCGGTGAGCCCGTCTGGCTGCTGGGGTCGGCGCTATTGGCCGCAGCCCTTTTCCAAATGTCTCGCTGGTTCTGGCGGTTTGCGTTGAGATTCTACACGAGTGCGTCCAGTTAGAGTCTCTTGTCCGAGATACGCGAATGCTGCTCGCATCGGGCTTACATACCAAGGCTCTCTATAAGCACGACAGCGGCTGGCGAATGTTCACAGGTACTGAGTCCGAAAAATTTAACGAAGACCCCAAAAACATCTGTCTACCCTCAGTTGGCTGCCTACTCGATAAAGACCCAACCCTAAGAGAAATCATAGAATCCAAACCTGGTGTAGTTTTTGAGAAAAGACCCGGCTCAAAGAAATGGGAACTTGTCACGTAAACAGCCGTTCTTAAAGGCATTGGAAGGGGAGAACTGTGTCAGTAGCCCAGGAATAACAGTGATTTGTGAGAGCTGGCATTAAAAAGGGCAGATGACCGATATCAACAACTATCTCATTGAACAACAGGGGCATGACTGGGATGAGCTACTCTCTGACTGGCATTGGCTGCTGCCCAGAACATTCACGCTGTGGCTCGTAAATCGATACGGGGACTTATTCATTGTCCGCGAAGATAGCTCTGTTTGGATGGTTGATATTGGCACAGGGACGCTTGACCGTATAGCCTCTTCCCGAGGCGAGTATGCTGAGCTGCTTGATGTCGGTAACAACGCGAACGACTGGCTGATGATTCCGCTGGTGGATCAGTGCGTCCAGGCGGGGCTTAATTTGGCAGAAAATCAGTGCTATAGCTTCAAGACACCACCTGTGCTGGGCGGTGAATACGAGGTGACCAATACGGCGGTGTGCGATCTGTCAGTACATTACTCACTACTTGGTCAAATACACAAGCAGATTAAAGACCTGCCAGATGGCACTCAAGTCAGATTTCGCACTACCCAGAATACATAGCCTCGCAAAGACTAATGTATATCGTTGCTCGAACGGGGAATACCCTATTTGACTACTATCGCCTCATTCACGTCCATATCAACCAGTTCTATCTGTAGACGCTTTCCTAAAACAGTAGCTGCTCGCTCTAGCGTTTTCAGCGTAACAGAAGTATTTTCAGGGTCTAGCAACCTATCAAGTGAGGTACGGCTAGTCTTCATCTGCGCTGCCATTTGAGACTTGCTTAATCCCAAGTTACTCATCTCTTGGGCCACCTGCCACGCTAAGACTCGTTTGATGGCGATCGCACTCACCTCTGCTAGGATGCCGTCTTCTTCTAGTAATTCGTCAAGAGAAGAACCGATATGCGGATTATGCGTCATGGGTTGGCCTCAACTTGGGTCTTTCTTTCAAGCGCTAGGTCTAGCTCCTGCTTCGGAGTCTTCTGCGTCTTCTTAATGAAACCGTGTAGCAGAATCATCTGACTGTCGTAGATAAAAAAGAGAACTCGGGCGATCCTACCGCCAGATAGAGAGGAGCGAACTTCATAGAGTCCTTTGCCCATCGGCCTACAGTTCGGCATCCCGATAGGCCAGCCGAACTCGACGGTTTTGATATCCGCACCTATCGTCTTTCTATCAGCGACATCTAGCTTCATCAGCCAGTCTCGAACGGGTTGCTTACCGGACTTAGACTGATAGAACAGGGCCGGAATACGTTTTTGATTGTCAGCCACTATTGTACCTTTTCTGGTGCAGACTGATATCAGGTTACTGCATAAGGCTCTTGCACTTCAGCTTATGTCTCAGAACTCGTCAAGGCTCAGTTTCACTGACACGTAGATTATGAGACCAGTTATGACACGCTTGAAAGCTTATACGCTCGATGATGTTAACCGTCTCAGTTAGCTGTCTCAGAAACGGTGGTTTACGGACAGTAGTACATTGGGCGATCACATCCGGATACCGCTTTTGTCTATAGTAATGTACTGCATACGCACTACAAAGCAAGACCTCATGCCGATCAAGACGCACCTTTGGAAAGTTGGAGAGAAACCTAAAATTCTGAGCGAGACGCATTTAGAGACAGAGAAGCTGCTGGAGGAAATGATTGTTCAGGAGCCAAAGATCCTGTCTAACGAGTGGTTGCTTATTGGACAACAGGAAAGAACATTCAACAACAAGCCTCTCGATCTCCTTGCGATCGCACCAGACGCATCTCCAGTGCTTATTGAACTAAAGCGGGATAAAACGCCTAGAGAGGTCGTAGCCCAAGCATTAGATTATGCATCATGGGTAGAGAAGCTTGAACCAGAGGAGATAGTAGAGATATACCGTAGGTTTTCTTCAGGCGGAGAACTTACCAAGGCCTTTGAGCAGAAGTTTCAGCAGAAGCTTAATGAAGAAGAACTAAATCAAAGCCATCAAATAATTATCGTAGCAGCAGAGCTTGATGCTAGTACTGAACGCATCGTTGCTTACCTCAATGATAGGTTAGTTCCTATCAACGTCTTGTTCTTTCAAGTTTTTGCGCATGGTGAGGAACAAATCATGAGCCGGACGTGGCTACTCGATCCCATCGAAACACAATCGGTTGTATCGAAGAGTAGAACAGGTAGCTCCGAACCCTGGAACGGAGAGTTTTACTGCTCCTATGGTCATGGAGAGAGTCGATCGTGGAATGAGGCGAGAAGGTATGGGTTTATCTGTGGCGGTGGGAGACTGTACATAATTTTGTGTAAGCGGACTAAGATCCTATCAATTCAGGAGA
>JBCBIK010000025.1:0-40975 GCA_038524545.1 Cyanobacteria bacterium J06623_4
CCCAGTCGAGCAGGTTGTCGATGTAGGCCATCATGGTGGCTTTTTGGTAGGCGACTTCGCGAATGCGGGCGATCGCATGCGGATCGAACGGATCGTTGAGATACACCGCTATCTCTGCCTGCAGATTTTCAATGTCTAGGGTGCGATGGAGGCTGTCTGCCACGGTCGTGGTCACCGCATTTTGCTGGGCCTGGATAAAGGGTAAAAACTGCCAGCGAGGATCGCTTGTGCCATTGGCATTTGTAGGACTGATTGCCGTTGGGTCGAAGATGTATTCGTACCAGTGTTTGGCCGTTTCAAACTTTTGCGCGCGGTTGAGGGTTTGAGCGATTAGGCTGGGTACATGGAAAAATATCTCCCAGTAGTAGTTTGCGTTGGCGCTGTTGAAGTCTAGATTGTTGGAGTTGGGTGGCGAGAGCAGGTCTCCATTGAATGCGATGGTGTCGCTATCGGCGTGAGACGTGCTGAAGTCTGGCTTTTCTTGGACTTGCTGAGCGGTGACCGTGAGCAGCCTGTCGGGACCTCCGGCAAATAGATGATTGCTCAGGGTGGGAATGGTTGTTGTTGTGAGCCGAATGATTCGGTAGGGCTTTTGGCCTGCTACGAGTGGGCCGGTTTCTGGCTTGCAGAGGAAGGTGCCACCCTTGGCTTCAAAGATGTGCCAGTCGGGCTCGCCAAAGGTGAAGTTGGTTTGGTTGGCGATGCCAAAGCTACTGGGGAAGCTGTCGAGGTTGCCAAAGTAAATTTCGCGTAGCTGCTCTGCGGTATCTTTGACGGCGATGGTCAGGTCGTTTACCGTTTCGCGTCTGTTGGCTATTTTTTCTTTTAGGGCGGCTAGCGCACGGTTGAAATTTGTCAGCTGGGTGTCCACATTTTGCAGCTGCGATCGCATTTCTGCCACCGTGTTGGGTGCGGGCTTAATGAGTGCCGACCAAGATGACACCATACGCCGCAGCCCCTGAATATCGCCGCTCAGCTCGTTCACATCCTGTTCAATATCTGGTAGCCGATCAATCACATCGTCATTCGCAGTCGGCTCAAAGGTGGAGAGTATTGGGCCGATGTCGATGAGTCTTTGGTTGAAGAGAGCTTGAATGTTTTGATAGTCGTCAATGTCTTGACGGCTGCTGGCTTGCCGTTGGCTTAGGCTGGTTTGGCTGAGGCGCTCTAGGGTGCCTTGCAAAATGACGAGTCGCCGCTGTCGTTCTTCGGCGCTGACGGTGGTCCGCAGGCTGCGTCTGGTTTGCTGGAGCTGAGCAAACGGTCTTGTCCAGTTGCTTTCTGGCGCTGATACGTAGGCTTCGAAGGCCTCTCTAAGATCTTGGCCAAAGGTCCAGCGTTCGGGGCCGTTATCGACTAGGGCAATGACACCATTGCCACCCTCAAGCAGGCTATAGATTTCTCTTTGGACGGAGACGGGTACTGAAAACTTGGATTCACCGTCGTTGTCATCGCTGTTGTTGAGTGCTTCTTGAGAGTTGATGACGCGCATGATTCTCTCGGCCAAGACGGGTACCTGACGCGCGAGGGCCTCATCGCGGTTGGCAGCTGCGATCGCATTGTCAATCTCGCTTCGAATAGCGGCTTCATCGCGGATGGTGGTGGCTAGCTGAGTCACGCCGGGGACGGTGAGAAAGCCGTGGGACAGCTTCCAAATCGCGTGCTTTTGGTAGTCGGTACGCAGGTCGCCGGGTACGAAGGTAAAGTCATCTTTCACCCTGCCAGAGAGCAGCGCAACGTTGGCCTCTGGGCTGGCGTAGGTCAGGCTAATCGCTTCTCCTCCTGGCATTTCAGCTAGGTGCAGCCGGTTGAAGAATTTGTCCATATTGAAGCTCAAGTTGCCTTTGATGGGCTTGGGAAATCCGTCGAGCTTCTCAAGTCTGTTAGCGGCATTTTTATCGTGCTGGTAGCACTCGTACTGGCCTTTTCTCACGACGTAGATAATGCCGTTTTCGTCTTCAAAGACGGCATCCACGGGCTCTAACCGCATAAAGTTGCGGGTGAGAATGCGCATGTATTCATTAATCAGGCTGAAGTGCCTTCTGTACACGCCGCCACGGACAACGGTTTCGACGTGGTGAATCTCTTCTTCTAAAAAGCTGCCATTGGCTTGCGGATTGAAGAACAGTGGCATGCCCTGGTGATCAATGAGGCAGACCTTACCTTCCACAGCAAAGGCCGCGGCAATTCCCCAGCGATAGAGATTGTCAAACTCTGCGGCGATGATATATCTCGCCCACATCAAGACATTGAAGAGCACATACTCAATCACCGGTACCTGCGGCCTGAAGTAGCTGATAATCGAGTGGGTTTCCCAGGTGTCTCCCGTTTTGACTGCGCACAGGCTGTCTTTGAAGAAAATTAAGCGATCACCTAATTGCACAGCAGCATCGATACCCTGGTGAAACTGTGAGGGAAGATTTTTGTTGGCTTCTTCTGCCGGCAGAGTCGGATCGGTATACACTTCCGATATCTTTTTGACATCTCCCTGAGGATGTTCGATGGTAGAAATCAGACAGTATTCGCCTGAGAACACAATTAGCCGTTTGTTTTCATCGGTGTAGGCCGCGTCGATTTTATACTCTAGTTCGATGCCGGTTTGTAGCGTTTGGGGGGTGACCCACTGTTTGTTGAAGTCGTAAAAGGAGTATTTGATATCGGCTCTGTGCTTGAGGACCGTATCGGTATCTTCTACTTTGGAGGTAGAGCCTTCTGTTCCTCTTGCCTTTGAGTTTTTGGTGCTGATGAAAGGAACAGATTCTTCGTAGGCTTCAATTTCTGTCCAAAATACCAAGATGCGGCCAAAGGCGTGGATGGGGAAGACACGGGTCGAATTCACGCTGATATTGACTGGGAGCCAATTGCCCCATATCGCACTGCCCCGGTCTAAAAACTGGGCGGTGCGATAGTAGTATTGGGCGGGCTCGGTGCGGGTATGGCCGAAGAGCACTAGCCTATCGTCAGTGCGATCGCCGTCGCCATCGTACACATTTGCTCCGGTGATCTTGAGATTGCCGACGGTAGAGAATTCGTTGAGGTAGTCGTTAAAGGCTGTGTTTACCAGGGTCGGGGTTACTTCGCCTTGCAGAAGTGCTTCTTCTAGCTTCTGAAAGGCCGTGGTTTTGGTATCGCGCAGTTCGGGGCGAATGTAGTTTTCTGGATAGAGAAAGACTTTGCGATTGGCTTCCCACACCCGGTAGTTGCGCATCCATTGCCACCACTGCTTCAGCTGCACGCGTTCTGCATCGCCGTTCAGCGTGAGCAATTCTAAGTTGACAAAATAGCGATGGAAATAGAGCTGCAGCGCCGAGATAGCTTCCTTGATTCGTGAGGTCTTTGCATCGTTGCCCATCTCCACATCCACCAGCATCTTGGCAAACAGATCGCGGGCGTTGTCCGTCTCATCGTCTTTGGCGATGACGTAGGGCAGCAGGCCATCTCGCTTGATTAGGTTGAGGGTGTTATGCAGCTCTGCTGAGAGTATTTCCCAATCTTTTTCGCTGTGCTTGAGCTTGAGCCAGGCGTACAGCGTTTGTGCTACCGGGCGTAGGTTTTCGGTAGCATCTTGGTGGGCAAGGGCATACAGGCTAGTGGGGGTGGTGCCTGCTTTGTCTGCCAGCTTAAAAATTGCTGCCATTCTCAAAATCAGCTCAATATTGAAATTCACTTCAAGACTGGTGCTGTCTTCGTAGAAGGCATTGCGACGCTTGAGCCACTTAATCTCGTCGATATCCCAGTCGAAGATATCGGCCAGCATGCGGTAGGGCTCTTTTTTGTAGCCTAGCTCCAGGTTCAACAGATTGCTGAGGCTATATTGCTGGCTGAGGCTGTTGTCTAGAAGCGATTTAAAGGCGGTGATGGTGTGAATGTCGCTGAGCAGATAGTCGCTCCAGTGACCCCAGCGGAACGCGAAGGCTTGGGGATAGATGGGATCGATGAGCTGGTAGCTGGCACCGGTGTAGCGAACGTACTGATCTCCTTTGATGAGGTAGGTTTTTCCTTCGAAGACAAAAGCGCTTTCGATAGACGCCTCAAAGTCGGCGGGGAGATTTCCCCAGTGGTCTTGAATGGATTTGGGGTAGCCTTCGTCGACATATTCATTGTCTAGGCTGCTATAGCGAGCAAACTGGCTACCGTCGAAGAAGTAGGCTTTGCCATCGGTAGCAACAAAAGCCGCGTTTACACCGCTGGCAAACGCATTTTCTGGAGTAGGAATAAATTCTTGCAGTGATCGCCAGGAGACGGCCTGCGCACCGGCCATGTAAACCGTTTCACCTTGGAACAGGTAGAGATCGCCCGATCTGAGCTGGGTGGCGGCGTCTAGAGATTTGCCCTGGTTAAAGTCTGCCGCTAGCCGGGCGCTGAGCTGGTTACGGACGCTTGCGGGCGCATTTTGAGAGAAATGTTCGCTGGGGAACTGGGTGGCGATCGCTTTGGGATAGCCTTCGTCTACGGTGTGGTATTGACCGAGGGAGTAGCCGCTGCCGGGGGAGTAGCGGACGTACTGATCGCCGCTAAAGAGATAGGTTTGTTGGTTGTTGTTTATAAAGGCAGCATCGACTTTGCCGCTGGTTTGCAGGGTGTTTTTGAGCTGGCCGAGGTGATGGGTTGAGAAGGTGCCGGTGAGCTGCCGGGCGCTGACGTGGCAGTGCCTGCCTTCGAAGAGATAGATGCTGCGCCCTTGGGCGATGATGCCGCTAATGCCACCGGCAGGGTCGCTCAGCTGCAGATCGAGAGTCTCGGGTAGGTGAGTGAAGCTTTCTTCTTGGCGGAGATGTTGTGCGATCGCTTTGGGATACCCTGCATCGACAAAACGATAGTCGGCGGTGGAATAGCGCACATACTGGTCACCGCTAAAGAGATAGGTGAGGCGATTGTTCTCGCTGCCTTCTACCACAACGGCGGCATCTACGGTTCCATTGTCTAAAATGTTGTTGCGCAGCTTGCCCCAGCGTTGGCGGATGGGTTCTGGTGGGGTGAAGGCAGGGGTGGCGCTGCTAGTGAGGGCAGTGGCAGTGCTAGTGGTGCTGGTGACGGTGCGATCGCTAAAGAAATAGGTTTTGCCATCTTGCCCTTTGAAGGCGGCAACAACAGAGTTGCCCATTTCTTCTGTCAGGGGGAATTGACGCCAGATCCGATTGATGGACCTGGGGTATGTCCAGAGTCCTTCGACGCTGTTGAATTGAATAAACTGATCTTCTTTGAAGAGGAACATGTGCTCATCGTCGAAGAGGACCGCGTCTACCCGGTCAAACCCTTCTTCGAGGTAGATGGAGGGAAACTCCCACCAAGAGAGATCGGCGTAAGACGGCTCGCTATCTGGCTGAGAATAGTCGCTGGAAGAATAGCAGAGATATCTAAACTTGCCGTAGTCGTCGGGGGCTTCGAGCAGGTAGGTTTTGCCGTCTCGCACGAAGGCGACATCGACATTATTGAGTCCGCCCCAGTGCTCTTGAATAGGTTGGGGATGAGCGTCAATGTAGTCGGGAATTGTCGCGCTGTCCGCTGCGGGGGTGTAGCTGACAAACTGATCGCCGCTGAAGAGGTAGGTTTTGCCGTCGGTGCCGACAAATGCAGCGTCTACTCGGCTATCGATAGCGATGTTGTTGCGCGATCGCCCCCACTCTTCTGAGATGAGGTAGGCTTTTTCTAGAGAGCTGTTGTAGCAGGCCTTGCCTTTAAACACGTAGGTGCTGCCATCTGCGCCGGTGAAGGCCGCGCTTATGTGGCTAGCGGTTCCCTCTTGCAGAGGCACTTCAAACGCGTCGGGTACTGCCCTGAGGAGAGGAGGTGCTACGACGGTGCTTTCTGTTTCTACGGTTTGTTCTAGGCCTTTGAGCGTTTGCCAGCTGCCGTTGACCTGCAGGTAGAGCACGCCGCTATCGGCGAGGGCAGCCGTAATGGGCTGAGGGGCTACAGTGTCGTAACGTTTGTAAGCCACTTCAGACACGACATGACACTGTTCATTTTTGAACAGGTACACGTTTCTACTGTCGGCAAAGGCCGCGTCGATGCCGTCTTTAATCGTGTTTTCTATCTCGGCGGTTATATTTGCAAAGCGGGGCTCATGTTTTAGGCTGGGGGCGATCGCCTTTGGGTAGCCTTGCTCGACGTAGGCGTAGTTGCCTCCAGAAAATCGGTAGAACTGATCGCCCGAGAAGAGATATACCTGGTCACCGGCTGTGACCGTTGCATCTATCCGGTTCGACTCGACCAGGTTATTTTTTACCCGACCCCAGAATGAGCGCACCGGCTGAGGATAGCGGTCATCTAGTCGGTTGAAATGGGGGTCGCTGTAGCGCAAATATTCTTGAGAGTTGCCAGAGAAGAGATAGGTGCGTCCATCTTTGCCGGTGAATGCCGCGTCGACTTTGTCGAAGGTCATCCCTGCCCACTTATCGCGAATCGGCTGGGGCTGGTTCCACCAGCGGTGCAGCTTGTCGTAGCTAATGAAGCGATCGCCCTTAAACAAATACGTCACCCCATCGCGACCGATAAAGACGGTATCGGGCTGGGTAAAGTCTTCTGCCTCATTGGGATCTAGATTGAAATGATCAGCCCACCAGTTGGCCTGGGCGGGTTTGGGGTAGTCTTCATCTGGCTGAGAGTAGTCGTTTGTGGAGTAGCGCACATAGGCCCGGTTGTCTGCATTGTCTAGGCCGATCAGGTAGGTTTTACCATCTAAGATAAAGGCCGCATCTACCAAGTCGAGGCCGCCCCAGTCTCCGGCGATTCCCCTCGGGTAGCCCTCATCTACATAGGCGTAGTTGCCGCTGGAATAGCGCACGTACTGATTGCCACTAAAGAGGTACACATGCCCATCTAGCCCGGCAAATGCTGCCGATATTTCTCCTGACGAGGTCACCTGATTTCGCACATTCCCCCAAGACTGGCTCAGGTCTGCGGTGACATCTCCCTCAATTTGAAAGCCTGTCTGAAAGTCTGTTTGGCAGGTGAGGACATAGCCATTTTTGAACAGTCGTAGTTTGTTGTCACTGCCGAGGAGGGCGGTGTCGATACCATCTTTGAACAGGTCAGGCAAGTTGGGAATCAGCGACGATAGGGACTGTAGCGAGCCTTCATCGGCTAGGCCCTGTTCATTTTCAAGGCTGTAGGACCAGGTCAGGCACTGATCTCCTGAAAAGAAGTAGACTTTGCTGCCAAGGGCGATCGCTGCATCTAGTGCCGAAAGTCCTGCAAAGTTGTTTCGTACTTTGCCCCACACGTCGCGGATCTCTCTTTCCTGATCGAAATCTTCAGAGCTAACAAACTGCTCCCCTTTGAAGAAGTAGAGTGTCTCATCTGGGCTGGAGATGGCCGCGTCGAGAGAATGGGTGTACTTGGCTGGTAGGGGCAAGCTGTGCTCTTGGGCCCAGTTTTCTTTTACTCGCTTGGGGTAGCCTTCATCTATATCAAAGCCTTCTGTCGAGCTGCGCAGATACTGATTGGCCGCAAAGAGATACAGCTTTTTGTCGCGGTCGACAAAGGCAGCTTCGATACGGTCTGCAGCGCTAAACTGGCTGTTTACTCTACCTAGAACTTTCTCTTTCTGAGTCCAGACTGCCTGGCCACGCGCTTGGCAGAAGAAAGTTGTCCCTGAAATAATCCAGGCATTGCCTTCCGTATCGTTGAAGGCGGCGTTGATGCGCGGTAGGTTAGCAAATAGTTCGGAGAGTTTGGTTAGGTCGCTTTCCGCTTTGGTGAGCAGCTGATAGTCGGCTAGGTCATATAGCCAGTATTCTTGCTTGTCTGCGCTGTAGAGCAGGAGCACCTTTTGGATAGATGAGGTATCTGGCGAGCTGTTTTCCGAATTGTCTTCAGCAGGGTGCAAGCTAGGAAATACCTGCCTCTCTACCCAGGTTTCAAACAGGCAGTCTATCCGGCTGACCCCTTCTGGCAGCGAGAGCTTCTCGGAGAACTTGTCGGCCAGGTTTTGGTCGCGGAAGATGATGTCAGTTTCGATGGCGCTCAGGTCGAGCTTCGTAGCGAGCCATGCGAACTGTTGAATGCGGTTGAAGGCCACTTTGAAGCGGTAGCTGCCGGGGCTGTGGATGATTTTGTCTACTGGGCTGACCGCTGCCAGTAAGGGCACTGCAAACGCTGTGACCAAATCTTCTGTGCTGCTAAACACGTAGCGGCAAATCACTTTGACCAGATCCGTCGGAATCTCGAAGATTGCCTGCAATCCGGCGAAGAGAATCTCTTCTTGCTGCTGTGCTAGGGCAGAATAGTGCGCCAGCAGCGCCTGCACCGTTTCGTTTATGTGCTTGGCAAGGGTATGAACTGTGAAGAAGATATCTTTGGCAAAGTCTTCGTAGGCCGGTAGCGCGATATCTAATGCATTGTTGACGTTGAGAAAATAGTCGACTTGCTCGGGGGTGAGGGTCCCGGCTTGTGAAATGTATGCTCTATCGGCTAGCAATTCAAGCAGGTCGGCTTCTTCTTCTGTTGTGAGGCCGAGTTCAATGAAGCTGCCTGGGTGAAGCCGGTAGGTTTGAAAGAGTGCGATCGCTTCCTGAATCGCTTTGAGGGCAATCGTTTGTGCGCCCCGGTCGAAGTAGGGAGGGAAATTTAGCCCTGCTAAGCCCGCTTCTGTGGCTGCGGTTAGCTCGTCCTCGTTGGTAAAGAAGTCAATACTTTCTGAGGTGAACCTAACTGTCTCGCCTTTTCCTTCTGCGTTTTCTTCTACTTGCAGGTACCTTTCTGCCAGCCAGTTGTAGAGGTCGTTGGCGACTATTTGGCGACCGAGCTGAGCAAAGTCTGAGGGTGCGATCGCAAAGTGTTCTTCCTTCAGCGCCTGCAAATACGTTTGAACAATAGAGAGAATCTGATGGCGATAGGGATAATAGGCCAGCACCAGCTTAAAGTCGCTGACCGGCAGGGCGAGTAGCTCTGCTTTGTTGAGCACGTATCCCTCGGCGTCAATGTAGTCATTAAAGTGCAGATTTTCTAGCAGGTCGACGACTTCTATCTCTTTGAGCGGTAGCGCTGTGAACAGCTCTGCCTTGAGCTGACACTTGCTGGCCTCGAAGGTGGCTGCTTTGCTAGCAATTAGCTGGTAGATATCTGTTTGATAGTTTTTTACGTGGGTGTTGGCCTGGAACTGCTCACTGTTTTCTAACTGAGAGAAAAAGGCAGGCGACGCAACGGTGCCTGCCTCGTCGATATAGCCGTTATAGATAAGGTTGTCGTAGAGTTCTTTGATCTGTGCATCAGAGATTTGTACTTCTGTTGCCTCAACGTCTGTTTGGTTGGCTGCTTCGAGATTTAGCGCTTCTAAATCGCTGGGAAAGATGGAAAGTTCTTCTACGATTCCTGCTTCGCTGACCTGCGCAGCGGTTTGATAAATCTTATAAATCAGCTTGAAAACCGCTTCACTATCAAAGTTTTCACAGAGCTTGAAGCGGGATTCATCACTGGGCCAAGCGCTCTCGATGAGTTGTCCATCTGGTTGTAGGTAGCCCTGAAGGATGAGATCTGTGAAGATTTTTGTTTGGACTTTTTCGGATATGCCTAGCTCAAGAAAGTCTTCTGCTGAGATGTGTTGTAGCTCGCTTAGTGCCTGAAAGAGGGCTTGCTGCGCGCCGGTGCGATCGCTCGTGAGCAGTCGAGGGTCTTGTTCAGAAACTAGCCCCTGCTCTGGCGCGGTAAGTAGCCGGTAAAGGATTCTAGCGGTTTTGGCGTCCGGTGCCTTATCGCGGAAGTAGGTGGGCGTCAGTAGGACCGGCTTGAGCTGCTGGTACAGCTCGTTGAATCCTGAAATGTTCTTTTGGGTGGCTGCGGCGGCTTCTTTTTCGCTGCGGTATTGGCCGGTCTGAATTTGTTTTAGCTCGTCGGGGGTGTATTGGTTGGCCTGCATCCAGTCTGCGATGGCAAGTAGCAGCTGTACTAGCCACAGTGATTCTTCGAGGCTGCCGCTGGCCAAGATTTGATAGGCGTTGAGCGCTTCAGTATGGAGATGAATGAGTGGGTCGAAGCCGCTGTATTGGCGGATGGTGGGGTCTTGCGCTAGCAGGTCTAGCAAGTCGAAGAGATCTTGCATGGAGAGGTCGAGGACCTGCGTGAGCTTGCTGACCCGGTAGTAGAGTGAAAGCTGATCGTGAAGGTCCGATGGAAAGCTGCTTTCTGGGACGTTATCAGCAAATGCTGTGACCATTTGCTTGAGATCGCTTTGGGATAGGTGGAGCGATCGCATCAGTCGCTTCTGCACATCTACATTCCCTAGCGAAAACAAATCCCCCGCCAAAGACAGTGCCACCCCATCTTCAAAGCTAGCGTAAGCCCTGGGGACAACTGCTGACACCTGGAAATACTGATGATTGACCTCAGCCAAGCCCACGTTAAACACCCGATTGAACAAATCGGTGGGTGTGGCATCTTCCCCTTGCCCAAGGGCATTCACTGGCCCGAAGAAGCTACAAACTTCTTCAATCGATAAGTCGCGGCTGTCGGCAATGTGTTTGACGATGGCGATCCGCTGAAGCGCGACCGCATCTAACACGTAATGGCAACAAACCCGCAGGATAAGGTCTAAATCGCTGAGGGAAATACCTGATTGCTGAGAGAGGCGAAGCAGTCGGTTCACCCGGCTGAACCAAGCTAGGGGAATACTCCCAGTTTCCTCGTCGTCATCTGTTTCGCTTTCGCTTTCTGATGTAATTGGTTCGGATGCATCCGCCGGTGTGCCAGTCGTTATCCATGCTAGCCGAGATTGCTCTATGTCATTGTCTATGACGAGCCGGACATATCCTCCTAGGTCTTTGTTAATAAAGAAACGGTCAGCAAAGCCTGCTTCCTCGGGGCTGAGAGATTGAGATAGCAGTTCGCGTAGCTCAGCGATAGAGAGGTCTGTGGTCTTGAGGAAAAGTGTTGCTTGCTCTAGGGCAGCGAATGGCTGATTGTTGTAAAAAGCACTGAGCGCTGAGCGCACTTCCACAGCCGGTGCTGCGTGCGGCGGCAATGATTCGACTGCTGACGGTACAGTGATAGTCGCTGCTGCAGCCGCAGACAGCCCGAGGTAAAACCGCGCAATCTTTGTTGCAGATGTCTCTGACTGTCCGTTGTCGTTGTTGTCATTTTCTGCCGTCGCGCCTTCCGAACGCCCATGAAATAGTTTGTAGAGGGCTGCTCTATCCATGCCGAGGGCTTGCATGTAGAGCTTGACCTTTTCATCTTCTAGGCTGAAGGGCAGATTGAACGGATACTTGGCTTGCTGCAAGGTGCCAAAGGCATTGTCGTCTGAGACCTTGCCTTCAAGCAGAGTGTTGATGATGTCGAGATAGGGCACCAGTGAGAAGGTGTTGTCTGCATCCAGTGGGATATCGTGCAGATCGTTGCGTCTGGTGAGCAGGTCAGGATTGGTAAAGTAGTCGTCTAAAAGCTGTAGTAAGTCAGCGAAATAAGCGGCAGGAGAGTAAACAGAACGGGCCGGATCGCCTTCTAAAAAAGTCACACCAAACTGTTCTTGATAGCTCGGCAAGTGCTTAACCATACTCATGCGGACGCTGCCTCTCAAGTTATATAAACTTCAGCAAAGTAATAATCCAATCGCTGAAGGTGATGCTTTATGTTCTGATAAGTGACTATTAGAAACCAAGCACAGTATAAGCAGCTGAATAAAGCGACCTCTAGCTGCGTCGCAATTCTTCATCAAGAAGGCATGATTTAATACATTAGCTCGCAAAAATGTCTGAAATCCTTGATTTTGACGGCTAAGCTTATTTCATTTGATATCTTCTGAGTATCAAATGGCACTTAATCTAGGCATTGTTTGAGTGTGAAATACGCTTGCTAAACAGAGCGGCTTAAGCATTCGCTAAGATAATCTTTCGAAAATCTAAAGTGTCTGCTTGGGCTAAGACGTAGTGTATTGGTGACAGTAATTACGCAGGACTGAGAGGTGCAATTTAACAGTTAGCCATGATCGATGGTGCATTACGAAATTGGTACAGAGAGCCGAGCGTTTTCTTCATGGGAGCGGTGAGTGAGTGCCATGAGTTGCTGTGAGTAAATGCCTTCATCCATAGTGGGAGCTGAGGCTTCACCTGTATCAATGCACTGCACCCAGTGGTCTACCACGCGGATAAACGGCGCGATGCGACCGTCTGTGTAGATTTTGGGAAAGGCTAGATGCTCTGGTGTAGGAATTTCTGTGAGGTCTTCACCAAGTTTGCTGGCAAAGACTTTGAATCCGTTGACATAATCTTTCTGGCTCGGATTGCCAATGACGAGGGTGCCTTGGTCGCCATAGACTTCAATGAAGTGGCCGCGTCCGGCGTAGCTGACGGCACTGAGGGTGATTTGGCAGAGGGTGGCGTCGGCTAAGGTGAGCGCGATCGCACACACATCATCAGAATCTACAGGCTTGCGATCGCCCGTCACCGGGTCAGGCCGGTCAGGAATAGAGGTGCTCAAAGTCGCGCTAATGCTTTTCGCCGGACCAAACAGCCAATTGACATAGTCGAACGTGTGCGAGCCAATAGAACCCAGCGCCCCGCCACCCAGCTCCTTTTGGGCATACCAGTTCCACGCTCGTTCCGAGCTGGCCCGACTAGAAGCAATCCAGTCGACCTTGATCAGGCGTCGCTTGCCGACAATATTTTGACTGAGCAAATTGGCAAAGTGCTGCCAGGCTGGAATGAAGCGAAATTCAAAATCGGGAACAACAATTACGCTGTTTTGATGGGCGAGCTGCTGCAGGTGTTCGGCCTCTGCCACGGTGAGGGTGACCGGCTTTTCGAGGAGAAGATGCTTGCCTGCTTTTAGGATGTCGCAGGCCATGTCGTAGTGGGCGAAAGGTGGGGTAGCCAGGGTGACGGCCTGCACGGTTTCTAAGGCGAGAATTTCGGCGAGGTCGCTGCTGGCGACGGGGATGTCGTTGGCTTCGGCGACCTGTTGAGCTTTGGTGCGATCGCGATTCCAAACCGCGACCACGTCAGTTCGGTGATGCGCCTGCAGCCCCGGAATGTGAACCTTTTGGCCAAATCCCGTGCCAATTACCGCTACCCCAAGCTGCGTCATTTTTCTCGCTCCCGTCTCAGTTTTCTGACTGTGTACTTTTTGTTTGTGTACTAAGCCTACAGGACTGATTCTCCGAGTGAAATGGTTAGGGTAAAGACTTTTGACAGACTTTCAAGCTAGTATTTTGGTATGAGCGCGATGAGTACTCGGTTTTGTGCCGGGCCACAAAGGAATCATAGCCATGGTAGAACCGCTAGAAGCACGGGTTGCTCTTTTAGAAGCTGAAGTCGCCCGTATTAAAGATAAGCTAGATAATCAGGCCATGCCTGAGTCCTCTTCAATTCCCTGGTGGGAAAAAATCGCTGGTACGTTTGCTGATGATCCTGTGTACGATGAGGCCATGCAGCTAGGTAAAGAGTACAGAGACTCTCAACGGTCTGATGCTCACTCTTTTGAACGCTAAACTGCGAGAGATAGATGTATATCCTCGATACTGACCATCTCAGTGTTTTAGATAGAGGTGGAATGGCGCCCAGAAGATTGTTTCAGCGCTTAGCAAATGTAACCTCTGAGCAAGTTGTGACGAGTATCATTAGCTATGAAGAACAAATGCGAGGCTGGTTGAGCTTCGTTGCGAATGCCCAGACCGTCGACCAACAAGTAAAGGCCTACAGCAGACTTCGAAAGCATCTAACGAATTATTGTGCAATTCCTGTTCTCGAGTTTGACTATGCAGCTGCTCAAGAATTTAGCCGTCTTAGATTGCTGTATCCAAGGCTTGGAAAGATGGATTTGAAAATTGCGGCTGTGGCATTGGTTAACCAGTCTATTGTCTTGACTAGAAATACTCGTGATTTTGAGAAAATAGCAGACTTAACTATCGATGATTGGACCTAGCTGGGGTGAATAGGAAAGGTATGAATAACACTGAGCGAATACTTTCCGATATTCCTGGTGATCCTCTCTTGGGGTTGCAGCGAGCAGATGCGCTTTGGCACGCCTACAAGACGGGCGATCGCACCGTACCTTCTGTAGTCACTGACAGTGCCGACAATCTACCGACCGCCGAATACGATGTGGTGATTTGTGGGGGAACGTTAGGGATTTTGCTGGGGGCGGCGCTGGCTATGCGGGGGTGGAAGGTGGCGCTGCTAGAAAGAGGTGAGCTGCGCGGGCGCGATCAGGAGTGGAATATTTCTCGGCGGGAGCTAGAGACCTTTGTAAAGATGAGGTTGCTGAGTGAGGCAGGGTTAGAAAGTGCGATCGCATCCCAATACAACCCCGCTCGAATCGCTTTCACAGGGGGAGACGATCTCTGGGTTCGCGATGTGCTCAACGTTGGCGTAGACCCGGTGAGCCTACTCGAACAGCTCAAGCAAGCCTTTTTAGAAAATGGCGGCACCCTGCTCGAATACAACTCCTTTAAATCTGCGACGGTGCATCCCAATGGCGTAACCGTTCATAGCGATAAAAACAGCTTAAGCGCTCGGCTAGTGATAGACGCGATGGGCCACTTTTCACCCATGGTGCAGCAGGCAAGGGCAGGCCAGAACCCCGATGCCGTTTGCCTAGTGGTTGGCACCTGCGCGACGGGCTACGAACACAACGAGACCGGTGACCTCATTGTCTCTTTTACCCCCATCAAGAAGCAATGCCAATACTTTTGGGAGGCCTTTCCAGCTAGAGATGGCCGAACAACTTATCTATTCACCTATCTAGATGCGCACCCGAGCAGGCTGAGCCTGACAGAACTATTCGAAGACTATCTTGCCTTACTGCCGGGCTATCAGCAGGTCTCTTTAGAACAGCTAGACTTCAAAAGGGCATTGTTTGGGTTCTTTCCTTGCTACAAAGACAGTCCGCTTCAGTACACCTGGAATAGAACGCTGGCCGTGGGCGATAGTAGCGGTAGCCAGTCGCCGCTGAGCTTTGGTGGCTTTGGGGCAATGGTGCGCCATTTGGAGAGATTGACCCAAGGCATCGACGATGCCCTAACGGCTGACTTGTTGGATGCACAGTCGCTAGGGAAGCTGCAGCCCTATCAGCCGAACCTCTCGGTGACTTGGCTCTTCCAGAAGTCGATGAGCGTTGGGGTGGACCAATCGCTCTCCCCAAACAAAATAAACCAGGTACTCTCGACTATTTTTGAAGATATGTCAGCCCTGGGCGATGAAGTACTAAAACCCTTTCTCCAAGATGTTGTTCAATTTCCCGCGCTGGCGAGAACAATGTTGAGAACGTCTACCCGGCACCCGGGGCTGGTGCTGAGCATTTTGCCACAAGTGGGCGTTGGCTCGGTCATTAGCTGGACGAAGCATTTTGTCAGCTTGGGCGGCTACAGCGCTCTCCACACCATGCAAAATTTGGTGGATAGCCGCATGGCATCAGCGGCCAAGCAATACCGGGCGGATCGCTGGCGAGATGCTCTGAAGTACGGGTCGGGCGCAGACTACGGGGACTGATAATGGACTGGTAATTTATTCCCTTTTGTCTGAGAGTTTCTGCCTTTTGTGTGACGTTGTCGTTTGCTTAGCGCCATAAAGTGAAACGCGGTGACTATTCAAAAACACTGCTATGTTTCACGCTGCAATGACTAAATTACGAGAACTTTTGAAGCTGGTTAGCTCCGTTCACTGGCGCCAGCTGATGGCAACGGCGTTTGTGGTAGGTCTGGTGCTACTGACCTCCAGTATCGACAATGCCAACCTCAAGCCAAGTACAAAAGCATACCTAAACAACATGATTGAGCGCGGGGAAACCGGTCGCCCAGTGACGACTCGGCAGTGGAAAGCTGAGAACAAGCGTCTGGAAGGACAACCTGCCAAGCGAGTAAAGCGCATTGCCAATGAGTCTGCAGATGCTGTCGAAGAGATGGCTGAAATCTACCCTGGCAACGCGAAGAGCGTGCTACCGGGAATGTCGAACGACACCTTGGAAAAGGACGACTAGAGAAGAGAAAGGCTACAGACAGTTGCGGGCTCCCCAGTCGGGTGGCCCGTCGTTGCGATCGCTCCCCTTACGACACTGAAACGGCCTCACCATGTTCTCTGGCATGTAGCCAAAGTGAATGTAGCCATCTGGGTCGCCTTCTCTGAAGAAGGTAACCAGACCAGTAGTGGGGCAGTTCTCTACAATTCGCGCTGCCATCTGGTTCATCAGCACGGTAGATGCCATGACGCTGGCGGCGCCCGTCCCCGCTAGGCTAAAGCTAGACATGCCGATGCGGTCTTGCGGTGCATTTACGCTGTAGAAATGTCTGTGCTGGCGTCGTTCGGCGATTTGTACATTGGACAGCGATCGCAGCTCATCTTCCACCTGGGCAATGGCGCTGTCGCAGCTCATGGCAGGCTGCGCAGCGAGTGGCGGTGCGAAGCTCACGAGGTCTGAGCGAATCCACACGGGAGACGTAGGTGTCACGCCGCTGGGCCGAATTTGATACCATTCGTAGCCAATGTCGTCGGTTTGCGTTTCTAAAATGCTGAAGGGCTGACCGTTACGGATAGTGGCTTGGGTGTCTGCAGTTGTAGAAGGGCGTGATCGCAAATTGGCAATGCCCTCTTCTAGGGTCGTGGCAACCCATCCCTCTCTAGGCTGAGCAAGTGCCCTGCCAGAAAGCACTACAAGCGGGGTTAAGCAGCTCGCAGCAGCCATTAACCCAGTCAACAGGCGTTTCATCGCTTTTTTCTCCGGACGATAGTCTATAGCTTTTGTTGAGCCGCTCAGGTTAGTCTTTCCGACTTGAACCCTAGACAACTTGCTATAGAGAGTGCATCCATTTCGCACTGGTCAATTCCAGATGGTGATGGAGAATTTTTCAGTCGCTACAGCGTCAGCGACTGAGGATTGTTCTCAATCAGGTCGCAAAGGTCTTTTAAGAAAGCTGCGCCATCGGCACCGTAGATGATGCGGTGGTCGCTCGTCATATTGACGCGCATTTGATTGCGGATGCCCATCATGCCATCAGGGGTTGCCACTACCTGCGGTCTGGAGCCACCGATGGCCAAGATAGACCCCTGCCCTGGCGGCAAGATGGCATCGAAGCTGTCTACCCCAAACATGCCTAGGTTCGAGAGGGTAAAGGTGCCAGAATTGTATTCCTCAGGGGAAAGCTGCTTGCTGCGGGCGCGTTTTACCAGGTCTTTCCAGGTGCGCGACAGTGAGTAAATGTCCATTTGGTCTGCGCCACGCAGCACAGGCGTAATCAGCCCGCCGTCTGGCATGGCCACTGCCACGGCGATATTGATGCTGCTGCTGTACTGAATGCCTGCCTGTGCGTAGCTGGCATTGACGATGGGATGTTTGGTGAGTGTGACGGCGACGGCTTTTGCCAGTAGCGCGGTCATGGTGACGCCCTTGGGCTTGATTTGCTTGTAGAGCTTATCTAGCTCGTTTGTCGTAATGGTGTAGCCTACCCGGAAGACTGGCACGCTAAGGCTGGCGTCCATATTGCGAACGACGGCCTGCTGCAGCGTGTTGAAGGCGACGAGTTCGCCTGGGGCAGCTGCGGGCGTGGGCGCGGCGCTCGGAGGTGGCGCAGCCGTTGGAATAGGAGTGACGGCAGCTGCGGCTTGAGGCGGCGCGGGCTGCGGTGGAATTGCGGTGGGCGTTTTACCCGCTGCTAGCTCAACGTCTTTTGCCACAATCCGGCCATGGGGACCGGAGCCTTGGAGGGCGGCGAGGTCTACCTTCAGCTGCTTGGCGAGCTTTCGGGCACGGGGCGAAACGATGGTCCGACCCGAGGGTGATGCTGCCGTGCCGTTTTGGGCTGCGGGCGCTGCGGGCGCCGACGTGGCAGCAGGGGCAGCACTGGCTGGGGTAGGTGCCGGGGTAGATGCGGGCGCTGGAGTAGCTGCTGGAGGACTGGCCGCTGCGCCACTGCCGTTGCTGGCGATCACAGCTGCCTGTTGTTTAGCCGCTTCGATCTCGTCTTCTGTTTCTGCGAGGAGCGCGATGGCATCATTGACCTGGGCCATCTCGCCCGCTTCGGTGATGATGGCGGCTAGGTAGCCTTCATAAAAAGACTCCACATCCATGTCAGCCTTGTCAGACTCAACGATGACGACGGTTTCACCTTTTTCAATTTTGTCACCAGCAGACTTAGCCCAAGAGACAATTTTTCCCTCAGTCATGGTGGAGCTGAGAGCAGGCATGAAAACTTCGCGGATCATGGATGGGATTGTGTGTACAACAGCGCGGCTGGCAGATGGGTATCGCAATTGCCAGCGACTAATTGTATCCCGTTGTGGGTGCAGTTGTATTTTGTAGCGCTCGTAGTGAATTGAAAGAGCGGGGCAAGAACGGAGCGAATGGATGGAAATGGAGGGCGATCGCCCTGCAGTTTACCCGCCCTACAGCTCACCGCGAATATCTTCAACCACACCGTCACGCAGCAAAATTTCTACCTGCATTTTTTTGATCATATGGTCACCCACGGCCACATTAAAAAAGCCGTCGATTTGACCCTGACTTACTTCTTTATCGAGCTCTAGGGTTTGTACCTGTTGGAGCTGTTGAAGCAGCTGATTTTTTTGCTGTAGGAGCTGGCTTTTATCTTGGTTGAGCTTGCCCTGTACGCTACTGATCTGCTGAGAAACTGCAGCATCGGCTGGGTTAGATCCCTGCTTTTGCATTTCCGTGAGGATTCGCTGACTTTGCATTTCAAGCTGCTGCAGGCGGCTGTCAATTTGGTTGAGCTGGCTTTGCAGTTGCTTTTGGGCCTCTTCTTTCCAGAGTGGGGTCACCACTGCTTTGATGTTGACGACGCGCTTTAGCAGCAGTTGAGACTGGGAAACATCCATGGCAAGCTGAAAATATAGAGGACTTTAGAGAGCTGACTATCAATTCAATTAGACACCGTTGAATCAGAATAGACCCGATTCAAAATAGTGCGGAGCAGACAGTTGCAGAAAATATGTACAGCAAACATGCCCACTCATCAACATTAGTTAACCTACTTACGTCCATTAACGCAAATTGCTCGTAAATACCGACGTTAAACATCCGCTAGCAAGCCTTGTCTTAAAGGGGGGGCATCCCATGGCTTATCTCAAAGATTTATCTCGGGAGGCCTACGCATACAGCGCGTCAATGTCTGCTTGGTATCGTTCGCTCACTTTGGCTCGTTTGACTTTGAGGGTTTGGGTCAGCAGCCCGTTTTCAATCGTAAAGGGCTCTTCTAGTAACACGAAGGGACCGACTCGCTCGTCGGGACGATAGCCAGGACGACCGGAAATTTCACGCTTTAGCTCTTGCTTGAAGAGGTCCTGAATCGGTTTGCTGTTGAGGTCACTGAGGTCCACGCCTTTGCTCAGGGCCCATTTTTCTAGCTCTTCTTTATTCGGTATGATCAGCGCACCAACGCTCTTTTGGTCTTGGCCAACGAGCATAATTTGGTCCACATAAGGGCTGCGCAGGCAGGCATTCTCGACCGGCGTGGGCTCAATATTTTCACCGTTGGTGAGCACAATGGTGTCTTTTGCCCGGCCTGTGATAATCAGGTCGCCCCACTCGGTGACCTGACCCAAGTCGCCCGTATCAAACCAGCCTTCAGGGTCGATGGCTTTGGTAGTGGCTTCGGGATTTTTGTAATAGCCCTGCATGACTTGAGGTCCACGGATAAGCACTAGGCCAGGAGTGCCGACGGGCAATGGCTGCCGGGTGCTCGGGTCGACGATCAGGGTTTCAGTGCCTGGTAGGGCCTGGCCATCTGCGCCGCGCAGGTTGTGCCAGGGACGGCGTACATGGGTGATGGGCGCGGTTTCGGTAAGGCCGTAGCCGCCGAGGATTTCGATACCTGCGATTTCGTAAAAGTCTTCGAGGTAGTCGGCGATGGAGCCGCCGCCACTGACCAGATAGTCAACCTGGCCGCCCATGGCTTCGCGCACCTTGCTGTATACGAGGCGATCGCCCAGTTGATGAATGGGCCAGAGATAGGCCAGCTTCAGCCGCGCCATGAGCTTCTGCCCGCCGGAGGCTCTCATATTGTCGAGATCTAGCCCCATCAGGGTGCGTCTGGCCCGAATGTATTCCAAGCTTTTGCCCAGGAAAAATTTCACCAGCTTTTGCTTGCTTTCGGGTTGCTCTCGAAAGTTCTTTTGCACCCCTTCATAAATGGACTCCCATAGCCGGGGAACGGCCACCATGTATTGAGGACTGTGGGTTTTGAAGTCTTTTTTGACGGTGCGAATGTTGGTGTAGAGCTGTGTGCAGCCTTGGGAGAGGGTGAAGTATTCGAAAGAGCGCTCGTAGCAGTGCCAAATGGGTAATATGCTGAGCACCTTCTTCTGGGGGCCGACGTTGACCACGCTGCTCGCCCCGTAGATTTGGAAGAGCAGGTTGGCTTGGCTGAGCATGACGCCTTTGGGCATGCCGGAGGTGCCGGAGGTGTACATCAGGGTGGCTGTGCGATCGCGGTCAAACTGCACAGGGGTAAAGCTGTGCGCCGCGCCTAGGTCCATCAGCTCAGAAAAGTTCATGAGCTTTGCCCCACCGAGGTCTGCGTCGATCTCGGCGGCTTCGTCAGTCAGCAAAATGACAAAGCGTAGACCCAGTCCGCTGAGGTCACCTGCTAGCTTGCTCAGCACAGTGATGTCTTGCACGATCAGGCCAATGCTATCGCTGTTGTTCAAGATAAACAGCAGCTCTGCTTTGTCAGCATTGGCACCGCGGACAGCGTCAATCGCGCCAGCGGTCATAATCCCCTGGTCTGCCACCATCCAGCGGGGGCGATTTTCGCTAAAGAGGGCAATCTTTTCTTCGGGCTGCACGCCCAGGGCTTGGAGGCCAGCGGCAAACTGGGTGATGGCCTCGGCTAGCTGACGATAGGTGTATTTGGTCTCGGGATTGGTGTGGGGGTCGTGTAGGGCGAGGTGGTCACCGTGTTTGGCTGCGACAATGGGCCACACTTCTGGGATAGCGGCGATATTGCTGTAGTCAATTGCCTTGGCATGGTTAATCTTTTCCTGTTCGTGCAGCGCCGCTATCATGATGTGTGCCAATCCTTTAGGATGCTCCGTTTTCAGCAATATTACTCGATAGCAGCATACCTGCATTCTTTGTTGATATGTGTTACGGCTGTGAGGCTTCGACTGGCGGACTAGAACCATCCTGACAATGGTCAAAAATAGGGCAAAGCGACGCTTTTACCGTGCTATTTGAGCCGGTAGCGGTTTACCATGAATTCTTAAGTAACGTTAAGCGTTGAAGGCGGTGAGTGGCGATGACAGTAGGGGCAGTGAGTGGGCGTTTTCATTTCTTGAGTCAGTTTGGGAACCCGCTCGAGGGCTCGTTCTGGCCTCAGTTTGGAGACGTTCCTTTTGACCAAATCGCCTGGGCTATGGCCTCCATTTTTTTGGTGGAAATGGTCCGCGATGCCTACCACTTTTTGAGCCATCAGTGGGGACCGCTGCAGCAGCTGCACAACTGGCACCACCGGGCATATAAGAAAGATTTCTCTCCTATTAGTACAGAGGTCTATCGCAAAGCGCAGCTGTATAACGACGCGCCGGAAGCTATTTTTATGATGGTGGTGATGGGGGCAGCAGCAGTGCTGACTCAAACGCCGGGGTTGTGGCTAGGTGTGCTGTATGCGGCTGGCTTTTTTGGGTCTGCTGTGTTGCGATCGCGCGGCTTTTTGTCCGGTACGGACCTCACCCACGAACCTGGGCCATTGACGAGCATTCCCGGTCATTGGCTGGTGAATCGCACCTACCACTGGCGTCACCATTTCGACGATACCGATGCCTACTATGCGGGGTTCTTTCCTATGAGCGACAAGTTACTCGGAACAGCGCTTTCTCTCAAAGGTAAAACGGTTGCCGTCACGGGGGCATCTGGAACCCTCGGCAGCGCATTGATAAAGGCTTTGGCAAAGCAGGGCGCGAAGCCCGTGGCCCTGACGACGTCTGGCCGCGCTGAGATTCCGGGTGCGGTGAAGGTCATCTCTTGGGAGGCGGGACGAGAGGCTGATTTGCTAGAGACGTTGCAGCGGGTGGATATTTTGCTCATCAACCACGGTGTGAACGTGATGGGTGAAAAGTCTTCTCAAGCGATTGACACTTCGCTGGAGGTGAATGCGCTCTCTGCTTGGCGGCTTATGGAGACTTTTTTGCAGACGGTCAACAACAGAACGGGGCGGGCGACTAAGGAGGTGTGGGTCAATACCTCCGAGGCAGAAGTAAACCCGGCATTTAGCCCGCTATATGAAATCTCTAAGCGGCTGATTGGCGATCTGATAAACCTGCGACGGACTGATGCCCCCTGCGTGATTCGTAAGCTGGTGCTCGGGCCGTTTAAGAGTAATTTGAACCCGTATGGGGTGATGAGTGCGGGTGCGATCGCTGGGGCAATTCTCTTTTTGGCCAAGCGCGATGTTCGCAACATCATTGTTACGATCAATCCACTCACCTATCTACTGTTTCCACTCAAAGAACTCTCTCAGGCCATTTATTTCAAACTTTTTCTCAAGTCTTCGAGTGCATCCAAGCTGCCAACAGAGAAGCTCAACAGCCTGCTTTGAAGAAGGAGAAGGCTAAGCTGGATTGTTAGGTTGGGATGACGACTGGCCAAGCTGAGTTTCAATGGCGGCTAGTCGTTGATTGATTTCAATCACTAGGATCGCTAGGTTGTCAAATTGTTGCTCAAAGGAAAGTTCGCCGGGGGTTGGTCCGGCACTGACGATGTCGGGCGGACGGCTACCTGCTGGGCTACTGCTAGGGCGCCGAGACTGGAGCTGGTTGATTTGGGTTTGCAGCGATCGCACCTGAAACTCCAGCTGAGTCACCCGCGAATCTGTTAGCGAAGAAGATGCCTTCGCAGGTAGAAAAAGGCTTATAGCCATTAGTAACGCGATACAAAACCAACCGAACCATTTTGGGGTGAAGTTAGATATCAAGCTGCTGAACGACTGCCGCATAAGACTGTTCCGAAAAGTATTCTAAAGTCCCTTTTGTTTAGGGTTAGGGGAGGCGATCGCAGTTAAAGCCTAACCATCCGACAGCGTGTCAGGGTCAATGCCCTGTGACTTCAGTAAGGCCGCTAGTCGCTCGGCCCGCTGCTCAGCCTGCTCGGCACGCTGCGTGGCCAGCTCAGCCTTCTGCGTAGCCAGCTCAGCCTGCTCATCACCCGTCAAAAAGACTTTCCCCCCCTGGTCGCACCAGCGTAGCCAAGTATCCGTGCGGCCTTCGAAGTCACCTTCCCAAAGTGTCAGGCCCAGATTTACCTGTTCCATCCAAAGCTCAGACAGCGCCGAGTAACGCCGTCCCCTCAGTTCAAATAGCTGCAGTGAGCTTTCACTCAGCTGGTGGGACGGATCGTACAGTGCATAATAGCTGACGCGCATATTCTCATAGGTTGCGAGCTTGCTCTTCAGCTCATTTCCAATCTGATTAGAGACAACTTCAATAACAATTTCTGGCGGCTTGCCAAATTTCCACATGAAATAGGAGCGGTTTGGCTTATCCCACCAGTTCTCAGGTACCTGCACGTCAAAACTGACAAACACATCTGGCACAATCGGAGGCTTTCCATAGGTGTGAAAGATGCCAACGTCCGTCTCGGCCAAAAAAAGTGTATCCGGCGCAGAGTGGGTCAAAGCACTGTAGAGGCTACTCACCAGCAGCCGCTGCTGCTTTGCCGAAGCAAAATTATCCACTGGGGTATCGTCCTCAGTCACGAGTTGACTCACGTCGGGTTCCGCGATGCCGTAATAGGCAACATCACTTTCTGCGGTTTCCTCGGAGCGCATTTGATAATTGTCGGCTTTGTCAGCAACGATGGGTAGGTTGGCCATAGAACTCAGACAGGGACAATATGCCTACCATCTTAACCAGTGATGCCCCATTCGGTATCGATAGAGATTAGCTCCGGTCATCAATACCGGATAGGACATTACTGGGACATTACTGGGGCTGAGGGGACTGGGCCTGAGGAGGCTGGGTCTGAGCAGCCGTTAGGTTGAACTCATCAAACTTCACGACAGCTGAATCTGGCTGGCGCGTATCAAAATAGTAGCTACTCACCGTCCCAGTGCCCGTATCGAGGATACTGAAGCTGGTGATGTCGTTGCTGGCGATGTAAGAAAGTGGATTGCCGCTGTCATCTTTGAGAGGGGCCAGGGTAGGCACGACGGCCGGAAGCCCATTGGGGTCACCGATGGTGCTGTAAATTTTGGAGAAAGGCTTCAGGTCGCCAGCTTCTTTGACTGCCGCATCGGTGGGCACGTTTCGAGGATTACCCGAAACGTTAGCGCCGTAGGTGTTGCCTACATTGGAGCTTTCTAGGTAGTGGGTGCCTTTGGGGCTTACGAAGCGATTCCACAGATGGGAATGACCGAAAAACACCAGCTGAACATTGGCCGATTCGAGTAGGGGTACTAGGTCACGGGCGATATAGTCCTCGTTCGCGGGGTATTCGTACTGAATCGATTCTAAGGTGCCGTTTGCCGCCCGGTTTTCTATCATCACCGGGTCGGTAAAGGCTGGCACGATGTTGTCTCCCAAGCTGTGAGGTGGGTGGTGCAGCATGACAACTTTGTACTCGGCATTTTTGAAGGCATCGCTGGCAAGCTCTTGTTGCAGCCACTGATATTGCGGACTCCCGGCGCGGATATCTTCAAAAATATGCTGGCCATAGCCCCATTCTTCGGGGGTATCGAGAGCGTCGGCTTTTTCTCGAAAGCGGCCTTTAACGTCGGGTTTAAGACCGGGCGGTCGCCAAATTTGGGTGATGTACAAGGAGATGAGCCGTACATCGCCAAAGGTGACTGCGTAGTACTTTTCAGTCTGGCCGCCGCCGGGTAGCTGGGCCGTCGGCAGAGAGAAAATCTCCTCGTAGGTTTGCGAGTTGAATGAGTGATCGTCTAGCCATGCTTTGGAGGGTTCACCGCCCCCCGGTGCCGGGTAAAACTCACTGACGAGCTGACGCGGCAGCGTATTGGTAAATTGAAACTTGAGGGAGTCACTCTCCGAGTAGCGACCCATGACTTCATGGTTGCCCAAGGCCGGAAATAGCGGCGCGTGCTGAATCAGCTGTCCGCCCGTATAGGTGGTTTTCTGTTCGCCTTTCTCTAGGGTGTGCTTAGCGCGACCCTGCAATCCAGGGAAAAAGGCCAGTCCTTCGGCATTGTCGAACCATTCAGAAGCGCGGTCCGGAATATTGACGAGGTCACCTGCTAAGAAAACAGCATCGACCCGGCCGATAGTTTCCTCTACTTTTTGTAGGTTTGCTGGGGTGAGGGGCTTGAGCTGATGGTCTGAGGTGAGCAAAATCTGCAGCGGCTGACCGGGCGCAGGGGCAGCGCTCAGGGTAAAAAAGTCACTGAGTGCACTCTGCCCGTTGGCATGCTGGCTGACGACTCGGTAGGTGGGGCGATCTCCTGGCTCAAGGTCGGTGACGGTGGCTTCGTGTCGCCAGATGCTGCGATCTGTCAGCTCGGGAAAGGCACGTCCTTGCACCTGGGAATCGCTGTCTTCGCGGGTGCGACTAAGCTGATTGGTGGTAGCTGCCACGCTCAAGCCGTCGCCGTATTCCACGGCGTGGGACGTGCCTTTGAACTCAGTAAACCAGACGACCTGTACGGATGACGGGGTGGGACGCTGTAAAAAAGGATCGGTGAGGAGCGTCGGCGCATCTTGGGTAGGCGGGGAAGCGGGTTCGTCTGTGTTATCAGTAGGTTGTTCGCCGGGGGCCGATGCTTGATCGGTGTCGCGACCGGGCAGATTAGCAGTTTGCATGGCGATGACGCTGACAGCCAATAAAGAAAAGACAGTAAGTGAAAGGAGTCCCCTGTAGGGTATTCGCTTTTTAGGCTTCTTCCTCGAAGTATTTTGCCCTTCCATGTTCCTGTTATAGGCTTTGTGGGTTAACAGCGGTTTAACCGTATCAGATTATGACTGTCGTATAAGCGTCCGACAATCAGGTCCCGTTTTTTTCAGGTTGTGTAACCGTTAGGCATGAGCTCACTTAAACCAAAATGGCCACCCAAAATACGACCTTTCAAGGTCCGTTCGCCAAAGGTCCATGCCCTAACGCAGTGGATTACCCCTTTGCTATTGGTTTCTTTGGGTTTACATGGTGTGGCTCTGTGGATGCCCCTTCCCCAGGAGCCGGAAGTTCCAGAGGAACCGGAGGAGCCACTACCTGTACCTATTCCTGTGACTGACTTGCCGCTAATCGAGCCAGCGCCCGAGCCGACACCGGTCCCCGTACCTGAGCCCATTGTCCCGGAACCGGCCCCCCCGCCTCCAGCCCCCGAGCCACCGCCTGTGGTGGCACAGTTACCAGAGCCAGAGCCTGCACCTGTGATAGCACCAGAGCCAGAACCCGAACCAGAGCCGGAACCGGAGCCAGACCCAGAGTCTGAGAATGACCCTGACTTTCAGCCAGAGCCTCCTGCAGACAAGCCAGAGAAGCCCAATAAACCGATGCCAGAAGAGTTTGACGCGACTGGCACCGATGCTCGAAATCTCAGTGGATTCGTCCGTTTCTCAGAGACGGTGCAGACGATTGACGACACGATTGTTCCGAAGAACATTCAGCTGGAACCTTATGAGTTAGATTATCTGGGCGATCGCTGCTTTCAAGATAAGGAAACATTGGAAGGCTCAGTCGGTGTGGTGCTAAATAATGGCCCACAGCTAGAAGCCGGGGAAATTACCACCAGTACTGGCTTCGCCGCGATTAATTCCGCCATAGAAGACTGGTTTGATCAGCTCAAGAGCGGAGGCTCTAGCGATACTGATGAGCTAGAAAGTACTTTTGGCATTGAGCTGTATGACTGGATTTATGAACGACAGAACAGCAGCTGGTTTAATGACAACCCGAGCTATGAGGCATACTTCTTCAACATTCAGATTACGCTGGTAAATAATCCCTGCAAGTAGCGGAGGGGAAGAGAGATTTATCCGCCGCTGAGGGGGGCATGAGCACGAGCTCATCGCCATCTTGAAGCAGCGTGTCGGCTTCAATGAATTGGAGGTTGACGCCGAAGCGGGTAAGGCTTTTCATTGTTATACATTGTATAATCTGGGAATCAATTAGACAGATATGCCCATGGATATTCGCGTCAAGAAATGGGGGAATAGCATTGGCCTTCGCATTCCCTATAAAGTTGCTGAGCAGCTCGGCTTCCAGGAAAATTCGATTGTTGAACTAACGCTGACAGCAGATGGCTTAAACATTAAAAAGAAGCTGTCGCCTCCTACGCTGGACGAATTGCTGGCTAGTATTCCCGATGATTTTCGGTATCCGGATGACGTTGTTGACTTTGCAGATGGTCAGCCGGTAGGCCAAGAGCAGCTATGAGCGTTCAGCGGGGGGAGGTAATTAAGATAAATTTGAACCCTACAAAGGGCCGTGAGCAAGCAGGTGAAGCAAGGCCTTGTCTAGTCATTAGCAACACAAAATACAATGCTAAGCGTCAGGGGATTGTCGTTGTTATGCCTATCACCAGTACAGTACGGTCAGATATCAAAATGATGCTCCCTGTACCCGAGTCAGCGGATGTATATGGCTCAGTCATTGCAGAACAGTTGATTTAAGAATGAGATGGTGGAAAAGTACAGGCGAAGTGCTTTCAAAAGACTGGGTAGACAGTGTTGTAGAAACTTTTAATCTAATTGTGCATTAGTACTTGATACTGCATCAGTAATTGAGACTTTCTACAGTTAGCGCTTACTCACTGAGGAGCCTGGGAGCCTGACTACCTGACATTAGCCGCCGCTGACGGGGGGAATGAGTACGAGTTCATCGCCATCTTGAAGCGGTGTGTCGGCTTCAACGAATTGGAAGTTGATGCCGAAGCGGGTGAGGTCTTTCCATTGGGCGAGGGCTGGATGTGAGGCGATGAGGCGATCGCGCACGTCAGCCGCAGTGGTATTTGCTGGAAGCTGTAAAGTTTTCTCAGGAACGCCAATTGCCTCTTGATACGCAGCAAAGAGCTTTAGAGTGATGGAAATAGTATTCGTTGTCATAGTACTGTAGTGGGAAAACCGGTTTTACTGGTTCTTGAAGGATAGAGTTGAGAAGTACGTTATTTTTGCCCGATTTCCTGACGTCATCTTCCCGCGTCGATAATCTGTTGCACGGTCAGGGACAGATGAGGAAAAATCGATGAGACAATCTCATCTCCTTCTTTGAAGGCTCTGCCCTCCCGATACTCTGGTGTCTTTCCTGGTTCGCCAAGTTCATAAATCCAGACGGTGGGTGTCTTAGATGAGCCGATAAATCGGATACCGCCCAGTCCGCGGTAGTCACTAACCCAGTACTCGGGAACGCCCAATTTCTCGTATTCTGCAAGCTTTGTGAGATAGTCATCTTGCCAGTTGGTGCTAACGACTTCCACAATCAGGCGAATGGGCGCGCTCGTAGAGACGCTGGATGCCTTTTCCCAGTAGGGGTCTTCTTTTACCTTTTGTTTGTCTAAGACAATAATGCCTGGCAAATATCCTTCCGCTTCTCGGTAAGGCTTTACAAGGCAAGTTTGTGGAATAAAGTAGGGGAGATTGTATTTCTCAATTTCTAGGTCTAATTTTCTTCGGATGAGGGCAATGACCTCTTCGTGAGGACCGATGGGTCTCATCTCTACCATTTCTCCATAGCGTAGCTCGTAGCGTTTACCATCTTCGGGATACAGCGCTATAAAGTTGTCAAACGTCAAAGGGCTAGTGACAGCTTGGACCATTGGTATATCAAGACTTTTTTTGGTGCCTTCTTATCATAGTAGTGCACTACTATGGTCTTTTTGATGATTGCTGCTGGCTGAGATACGCTTTTTCCCTAACGTTCAGCAGTCTGCGTTTCAAGACTACGTGAAATTTTGCTAGGTTATCAGACAGGACCAGTTTTTATAACGTTGCTGAGTTTGGAGCATGAGTCGGTGGCTTCTCCTTTTCCAGGAATGGATCCCTATCTAGAGCATCCTGAGGTGTGGCCGGGTGTTCACTTACTTTTGATTGCAGCGATCGCAGAAGCCCTGTCTCCTCAGCTAAGGCCAAAATACACTGTTTCAGTTGAAGTCCGTATGTATGAGAGTACCGGCGAGCAGTCTCTACTTGTAGGCATTCCTGATGTAGCGGTACAAAAAAGTAATCGTCGGTCCAGTGAGCAGCCATTGAAAGTTGCAGTGGCTCAACCAAAAGCTCAGCCAACCATTGTGAATATTCCAATGCCGGTTTCGATCCGTCAGGGCTTCTTAGAAGTACGCGAGGTGAGTACAAAGGAGGTCGTGACAGCCATTGAACTGCTCTCACCTATCAACAAACGTTCCGGACACGGGCGACAAGCATACGAAAGTAAGCGACAGAAAGTATTTAATAGTGCAACTAATCTCGTTGAGATTGACTTGCTGCGAGCTTACGAGCCTATGCCTATGTATGGTGACAGTTTAGAGAGCCACTACAGAGTTCTTGTCAGCCCCAGCCAGTCTAGGCCGCAAGCTCAGCTCTACCGCTTCAACATGCAGGAAATAATTCCTACATTTCAGTTACCGCTAAGGGAAGCTGATTCAGAGCCAACCATCGATTTGAAAACACTGCTAGATGACATATATGACCGCTCCAGCTACGATCTCAAGCTAAATTATCAAACAAAACCGCTTCCAAGTTTCTCTGCAGAAGAAAGCATCTGGCTAGACGACTTGCTCAAAGAGAAAAAACTGCGCTGATCGGTTGGAACATATTCAGGGTATGGTTTCTAGCTATGAAACGCCTACCAACTACGGAACGGTTACTTCAGACTCTCCTGCCACATAAGTTGCCAAGCTCTCCGCCAAACTCTTCAACAACTCTCTCTCTTGATACGGCTTTGAGAAATATGCCGTTGCGCCTAAATTCATGGCTAAGTTGCGGTGTTTCTCTCCGCTGCGAGAGGTTAGCATCGTCACCGGAATCTCTGCAAACCCAGGCTGTGCCCTTAGCTTAGAGAGAAAGCTATACCCGTCCATTCGAGGCATTTCCACATCGCAGACGATGCTGTCAATTTCTAGTCCAGTTTCTAGCTTCTCCAATGCATCTTGCCCGTCTCGGGCCTGCACCACTTCATAGCCCACTTTCTCTAGCGTTAGTGCTAGGAGCCGCCGCACGTTCACAGAGTCGTCTATGACTAGGAATCGCGATCGCCGCCTCACTTCTTTCTCGGGTACCGTCTGCAAACTTACTGGGTCAATGCCCCCATTCACCACCGGATTAGAGTAGAGCGCCTCTGCTGAGTTGATATCTGACCCCTCACAGCTCAGTACCCACCGCGCTAAGTCTGGCAGGCTAATCAGCGGTACGACTCGGCCATCGCCCAAGATGGTGCAGTTACTAAAGCCTGCTGGCAGTGCAATCGGGCCTTCTACCCGGCGGACCGCTACTTCCTGCTCGCCCCAGGAGCGGTCTACTTGTAAGCCCACTCGCTGCTCGCCCATGCGAAACATCAGAACGCTGGGGCGGTCCATGTTTGGGGTTTCTTCTAGGCTGTCGATCTGTCTGGGGCAGTTGAAGGCGAGCCAGTTTGAGAGCTTGATTAGCCTGACCGCGTCACCCTTGAAATGGAACATGGCTTTGCCGTCAGTCTCGAACATGTCTGCGGCTTCTATTAGGGCGACTTCTTCGATCATGTCGGTGGGGAGGGCGACGGGCATGCGGTTGCCTTCTGCTAGCATGACGCGGGTGACTGAGAGGGTGTAGGGCACAGAAATCGTGAAGGTGGTACCTTTGGTTGCTTCAGTGTCGACGCTAATGTCGCCGCGAATTTGGGTGAGATTGTTACGCACGACGTCCATACCCACGCCGCGTCCTGAGAGGGCGGTTACTTTTTCAGAGGTGGTGAAGCCGGGTTCAAAGATTAGCGAGAGCAGTTCGGCTTCGCTGGCAGCGCTGAGTAGCTCGGCGTCTAACCCCATCGATTGGGCGCGATCGCGTATCTTATCTAGGCTGATACCATTGCCGTCATCGCTGATCGTAATCACCGTCCGATTGGTGCGGTTGAAGGCGCGAATGGCGATGGTTCCCTGGCCATTTTTACCCTGTTCTTCTCGTTTTTGAGGTGTCTCAATGCCGTGGTCGAAGGCGTTGCGCACGATGTGCATCAGCGGATCGTTCAGCGCTTCGAGAATGTTGCGATCAATAAGCGTATTCTCTCCTTCGAGGGTGAGTGCAACAGATTTTCCGTGCTCTATTTCTAGCTCTCGGAGGGCGCGGGGGAATCTGTTGGTGATGTCTGAGAGGGGGCGCATGCGCAGCTGGTTGAGGTTGCGCTGTAGATGCCGGGCGGTGCGGTGGATGACACGGGTGGTTTGTTCGGCCTTGTCGACACTGAGTTCGATATCGTCGGCGACTTCTTGAAGCTTGACAACAGATTCGACAATCTTGCGAAAGGGGAGGTGGGCGTCGTTGTAGCGGTCGAATTCGAGCGTGTCGAAGCCTTTACGAAATTCGGGATCTGAGAAAGCGTGAGATTCGACGGATGTAGGAGGTGTGCTCGTTTGAGAAGGGGGGACCGGGGATGCAAACTGGTTTGGTATTGCGGTGCTAGCCGTGCCGGGGAGGGCCGCGCCGTTGCCAGTGCCGGAGAGTAGGTACTGACTGCCGCTGGGCTGCTCGTAGAGGTCTCTAACGTCGTCGTTGATTTCGTCGAGCGATCGCAACTTCCGGCTAAGATCCTTCACTAGGCCTCGCATGCGCTTGACCTCGGCTTCTAACCGGTTGCGCTCAATAGTGAGTTCGCCGAAATAGTCGTTGAGGTCGTTGAGCTTGCGAACCGATACGCGCACTGTATTGTCGGCTAGGTCGGCCTGATCGGCCTGAGGCTTTGGCGCTTCAGAAAAGCGAAATTCGGTCCCGGTTTTGCGATCGCTCTCTTGCTCTAGAGCGACTTCATCATCGAAGACACCGGCAAACGCATCTTCTTCCGTTGCTGCTCCGTTGGCGATCGCAGCTTCCTTTGAGAGGAACGCTTCGTCTTCGAGGGGTGCTTCATCTTCAACATCTGCCAACCCTGAGAAGACATCGCCTACGAGGGCCTCATCGGGTTCACCAAATCCGGCAAAGACATCTTCTACCAGGGCATCATTTTCGTCGGCCAGCCCGGCAAATACATCGCCCACAAGTGAATCGTTCTCAGCGCCGAGATTCTCTGTGTCGAAGGCGGTAAAGGGTGCATCGCTCGCCGAAGCCTCATCGAGCTGATCGTCTCCAAATACGAAGTCGATCAGGCCGAAGCTGATGCCGCTTAGCTCGCTGGGCATGGAGTCGGCATTGCCTGTAATCACTAGCGCCTGGGCACGCCGCCAAGCCTGAAGTGCTTTTTGGCTAACTTCTGCGAGCTGTTCAGCATTGGCGGCTCCAGATGCAAACTTTTCAACAGACTGACAGAGCTGAATAAACGGCGGCACATCCAACATTTCACCCAGACTGCTTAGCTCCTGGGCCATCACCACCAGCTCTTCTTGAAGGTTCACAGGCGGCTCGTCCAAAAAGGCTTCGAGTCGCTCTAGGGAACCTTCTACCTCTGTCTGGAAGATCAGCGGCAGCACGTCTTGCCCGTCGTCGGTATCGATAATGGAGGCTGCATCTTCGGTGGAGGGTTCGCCCAAGGTTTCGTAGAGCTGATCGAAAACGGGGGTAACCAGGTTGGCCACCCAGCCTTCGTCGATGGGGGTATTGGTGCGATCGCGCTCTACAATTTGTCGAATGACATCGACCCCGCTGAGCAGCTGCCCTTCTACGTCGCTGGTAACGCCCTCACCACGCTGAATTTTTACCACTTTTAGCGAATCTTCCAACCGGTGGGCCAGTTCGCTGGTGAGGCTATACCCCATCAGCGCTGCCCCACCCTTGATCGAGTGGGCCGCCCGCAGTGCCGCGTTCATCTCCTGGCTGTCTACGCCGCGTTGGGCAACCCCTAGCAGCGTCGTCTCAAGCGTATCCAAATACTCCCCGGCTTCATCGAGAAACTGTAGGCGAATTTCTCTTTCTTTGTCTTCCATAGACTACGCCTCCCCTGCGATCGCCGGTTCTGTTGGCCAGCCGTTTGCCGCCATGCCTTCAGAACCGCCCTCATCCACCACAAAAGTCGACACCTGAGACTGCAAATCCTGGGCTACGCTGACCGTTTGGTTCAGCGCCTGCGATACCTGACGCGACGATTCGGACGTGCGCTTTGCCAGCTGAGCAATCTTTTCCATTAGGGCCGATACGGTAGTGGATGTCGCCACTTGAGAGCTGGTCGCATCTGAAATCATCCGTGCTAGCTCGTCCATCTTTTGAGAGCCCGTCAAAATCTGATTGAGACTGGCTTTGGCATCTTCCACCCGGCGGGTTCCCTCCACCACCTGAGCCGTGCTCTGCTCAATGGCTTCGACCACATCGCCCGTCTCTCGCTGAATCGCTTCGACGATCCGCTCGATCTCCTCGGTCGCAGAGGCTGAGCGGGTGGCTAGTTCGCCCACTTCTTCGGCGACGGCTGCAAATCCCTGACCATCTTCCCCGGCGCGGGCCGCCTCAATGCCCGCATTGATTGCCAGCAGGTTCGTCTGCTGTGAGATCTGGTTAATCAGCGAAACGGCCTTGGTGATTTGCTGGGACGATTCACCCAAGCGCTTCACTTTCTTAGCGGTTTGGCCCACCGTTTGTCGCAGGCTCATAATGTTGCTCACCGTTAGGTCCATGGCTTCGCCGCCAAGGGTTGCGGTTTCTGAGGCTGACTTGGCGACGGCGGCAGCTTCTTCGGCTTGGTGAGCCACCTGCCGGATAGAGGCGGTCATTGCCTCGACCGAATCGAGTGTCAGGGTTGTTTGCTCTGCCTGCTGCAGGGCTTCATCTGCGAGTAGGCGAATGGCGCCTTCGTTTTCTCCTAGAGATGTATTGACTTCGTTAGCAGACTGCTTAACCTGGGTGACCACTTGCCGCAGATTTTCGATAATCGCATTGAAAAAGTCTGCGACGGTACCGATTTCTCCAGCTGTGACGTCGGCGCGAACGGTGAGATTTCCATCGGCAGCGGCTTCCACATCTCCTAGCAGCCCTACCAGCTGGCTCTGCAGCCGCTCTTGGCGCTGGATGCGCTCTTCTGCAAGGGCGGTCATTTCGTTGACGGCGGTTTCTCTTTGGGTGGTAGCTCTAGCCTGCTCTAGGGCATAGCCCAGCTGAGTGGCGGCCCGCTGCATAAAGTTAATCGTGAGGTCTGACCAATTGCGCGGGCCGCCGCATTCGTGGGCAATCAGCAGGCCCAGCAGCTTATCTTCAACCACGATTGGCGCCACGAGGTTTGCCTTTACCTGATAGGGCTCTAGCTGGCCTAAATGGCAGTCCGTAAGGCCTGCCTGGTAGATGTCTGGGGTTGCCTTGACCCGACCGGTGCGATATTGCTCTACGTAGCGTTCTGCAAAGCAGGGGTCGGCGATTTCGGCACCAAGGGCGGAGGGCCATTGGGCATCGACAGATTCTGCAACGACGGTGCCTTTCCAGTTTTCATCGAAGAGATACACAATAATCCGGCTCGCTTCAATGGCCAGTTTCACCTGCCGGGTAATGATGCGGAAAATCTTTTCTTGGTCGGTGGTGTCGCGAATGCTGGCCACTAGGCTCGACAGCTGCTGCTCGCGCTTCACGGCCTGCTTTTGGGTGTCGAGCAGTTTGGCCTGAGCTAGGGCATAGCCGACCTGGGTGGCTATCTGCTGAATCATGTTGATCTCTTCTGGCTGCCAAATGCGGGGGCTGCTGCACTGGTGGGCGCAGAGTAGACCGACCAGTTCGTCGCCGACGATAATCGGCGCGACCATGTTGGCTTTGACTTCTAGCTCTCGCAGGAGGCGGCAGTGGCAGTCGGTGAGATCTGCGGTTTCGATGTTTTCTACCTTAGAGACCTGACCGGTCAAAAAGCGATCAACGGAGTCGGGTAGCATGGGGTCTTCTAGGTGCTGACCTTGTGCGCGGGTCCAGCCTTTGCCCACCGACTCGGCGGTGACTTCTCCGCCAGCGTAGTCGGGCCGGAAGCGATAAATTAGCACCCGGTCGACGTTCAGCACATCCCGTGCTCGCTCGACGCTGGTGTTAAAGATCGCCTCGGCTTCTAGGGTTTTGCGAATATCGCTGGTGAGTTCGGAGAGGGTGCGGGCGCGGCGGGCAGACTCTGTTTGGGTTTCACTCTGAAAGCGCAGAGAAGACTCGGAGCTAGAGACGGCGGCTGCTAGCTCATTGAAGGCGCTGGCAACTCGGCCAACTTCATCTCGGGCAAAGACATCGGCACGAATGCTGCGATCGCCCGACGCAAATTTTTCAGTCGCTTCCTGCAAATTGCGCAGGGGCTTGACGATGGAGCGACCTAGCAGCTTGGCAATGATTAAATCGGCCAGCAAAGCCAGTAGGGCTGTACCTATGAGGATGCCCGTTGCATTACGCAACCAATTTTGTAGGCTGCGCTCTGGCAAGCCGTGTTGAATAACGCCTATCGGTTTTCCATTGGCATCGACAATAGCCGCTGCCGCGACCGTAAAGTCTGCGCCATTGGGCTGCCGTACCCTTTCGCTAGTAATCTGCGCGGTCCCGTTTCCGCTGGCTGAACGCACTGTTTGGTCTAAAAAGTTATAGTCGTAAGTGCCGCCAGAGGTTTGCCCAGGACTGATTTCACCCGATTCTGCGCGGGCCACAAGGTCAAAGGAGCCGCTGGGCTCTTGCAAGTAAATTTCACTGTAGCCATCTGCAACTCTGCCGAGCGCATCGGCCACCAAGGGCGAGCTGCCATCAAGCACATCGCCTGTCACCAGCGCACCGATAATCTCATTTGGAACACCTGTTCGGTCTGTCGGTGTCCCCCCTTCAAAGATGGGCGTCACCGCAAACTTTACTAGCGCCGCTTCGTTCACGTTGCTAGGCACTGGAATGCCAATTTGTTGCAGATCGGTAAGGGTTTGCAAAGTGATTGAAGATTTTGGCTCACCTTGCCGAAGTGCGCTAGAAACCAAATTGTTTGGGTTAAACAGGCTACCACTGCGGTCGGCATTGCCGTTGGCAACTATCCGAAATTCTGGATCAACGAGGGCAACGTACTCCAGTTGATTGATTTCCAGTCGAGTTTGTAGGGCGGTGCGAGCCTCCTGCTTGAGCCCGTCTTCCAAATCGCCAAATTCTGCATATTCTTCAGCGGCTTCTAGTAAGACGCCGTCACTGGGTGCGCCGCTAGGGGAAACTTCAGTCAGACTTTGGGCCGTAGAAGAAAGCTCTGAAACGGCTTGATTCAGCAGTTGCCTGCGTCCATTTATCGCCAGCAGCACCAAGCTAACGCCAATGACCCCTGAAACTGACAGCATTTTTGAGGCCAGCAGACCGGTCAGTTGCTTGTTAGCAACCCGCCGGTCGTAGAACCATTGGATTAGCTTCGAGCGGCTACTTTTTGTAACTTGAATATTTTCAGGCGCATACCTTTCTCCGTCTGCTTTGTAGCGGACCCCCCGGTAAACCCTATCGGGCAGAATTGAATTCGCTTCTGTGCGCTTAGCCTGCTCCTCTGAAAGGACTTTTTCGGCTGCGGCCCGCTCACGGCCTTCTTCGTAGCTCGCACCGCGATAGGTTAACATTTCGCCCTGTTTTGCCTGTGCTGTTGCCGATTGCTCAGTAGGTGGATTTAGAGGAATGGCTGGGTCTGCTGAGCTGCCGTTGGCTAGGTTCTCTAGCCTTCCGCTACCGTTCGTGCCATTTGCATTGCCATTAGTGTTTGGCAAATCGCTGCCGGTAGGGTTAGCGCCAGCGTCAGCGTTGGAGTCGTTAGGGTAGGGCGGGCGAATGTCAGTTGTCATGTCAGACTCACTTTAGAACGGTCTTTTCTATCGGGTGCAGAGGAAGCAGGGCAAACGAAGAGAGCATGCAGAATCTGTATCTCAAACTAGGTTCCCTGGAAGACGGAAGACTGCAAAACAGCTTCAGCATCTAGAACCAAGAGAATTTGCTCTTCTTGAACGGCGCATCCTCTGAGGTAAGGTACCAGCACAGGATTTACCTGAGGCGGGGGTGGCTGTAGCGCATCGGGAGGTAGATGAATGATGCCATCTATTTCATCGACCATGAGTCCTAACGAAGACCCTGATTTGACAATGACTACACTATATTGCTGACCGGGCCTATCTGGAACGGGCATGCCCAACAGTTTGACTAAGTTGGCAATCCAAATAACGCGGTTTCGTCGGTTTACTAAGCCCAGCATGCAGGGCGGCATGTTGGGAATCGCAGTCACCTGTGCGGTGGGTAGCACAGTTGCTTCTTCGACCGCGCGCGCTGCAAAGACTGCCGGTACGCGGGGCGCGAGCTGAAACTTAAGATAGGCTTCGCCAATGAGCTGACGATCTGGAATGGCAAGCTTTGTTTTCACAGGCGGCGTAGTGGTGACGGCAATGTCCAGTTGTGGAGAGAGGATAGCACCTTAGCTTCAGCTTCACTAGCTTTGCCTTCGTCGCGTCGGCTTCACTGCCTACAGCGTCAAAAACTGGCTACTGGCGACTTCAGCCTCTATCTACTTTTGCTTCCCTGGTTCACTTCGACGATGTCTTTTGACTTTTGAACTTATGACTTTTGAACTTATGACTTTTGAACTTATGACTTTTGAACTTAAACCCCATTGTTTTAGCTCCAGCCTACCCAGCAGAGGGTGCTTGTACACCAACTTTATTTGATGCGCGCTTAATCTGCTCTGTTTTACCGCTGGACGTGGCTAGCGCAGTACGTCTACTACCGCCTCAATTAGCTGCTCCCGGGTGTATGGTTTTGTAAGGTAGGCTTTTGCCCCCTGTCGCATGCCCCACATCCGGTCAATGGTTTGCCCCTTTGAGGAGCAAATGACCACGGGGACCTCTTTGGTCTCGGGGGTAGATTTGAGCTTGCGGCACAGCTCAAATCCACTAAATCCAGGCATAACGACGTCGGTCACAATGACGTCTGGCTTCTGAGCGATCGCTTTATCCAAGCCTTCCTTACCCGTAATCGCCCCGATTACACTAAAGCCACCTTCCTGCAGGTAATGGCTCATCAGCTTCATTTCTGAAGGCGCATCCTCAACCACAAGCACAGTCGCGATCTTTGTTGTTGTTGTCATTTGGGCAAACCGGTCGTTTGAGTAAACCGCAGAGCGGGTGACTGTCTGGCGACTGTCTAGTGACTATCTCAGTTCCGATGAAGCGCACCCAAGGAATACTGCTGACAAAACAGCCTTCAGTAATTGTACGGAACCGCTAGCAACATCCTACCAAGCGACCTGTGCAAATCATCTCCCAACATTTAGATCTTGAGCTGTCGTATTAAAATTTCCTGATAAAACTTCCCAGTAAGACTTCTCGATAAAGACTATTGAGAAAACTTCTCAAAGTGCTGCCTACCGTCTGCCGTTCTCCTTGGTGGGTAGGTGCTTGAAGACCATCTTGAGCAGGTCGGACTGGGTAAAGGGCTTGGTAAGGTAGCCAGATGCTCTGACCAGTTTAGCCCTGGCCCGGTCGATTAGGCCGGTATTGCCGGTCACCATCACAATCGGTGTTCTCTTGTAGCGTGGATGGCGGCGCAGCAGGGCGCACAGCTCGTATCCATCCAGATTTGGCATGGTGATATCTAGCAAAATCAGGTCGGGCTTGCTGCGTACAATTTGCATGAGTGCCTTGACCGGATCGTTAATTGCGACGACTGAAAGGCTCTGGTCTTCTAAAAACTTTTGAATGGCGTTGAGGACGGTAGGACTGTCGTCAATGCAGGCGACGGTGTAGGTGGTGCGCTTGAGGCTGTCCATGCCACGGTTGCGACTGCTGCCATTGGTGCCAAGGCTCATGGGACCCATGCCGTTGATTTGGCCGCTCATGCTGCTTGGGGTAGCCATGGTGGCTGCGCTTGAGAGGCGGTTTGTGGTGGGCTGTCCGGCTGCTCTCTGTTTGCTGTTGCGCTGGCAGACTTCGACGATGGGTCGCAGGTCTAGGCTGCAGTAGGTGGGAATGCCTTCGGTTTGGGCTTGGGGGATGAGTTCGTAGCTGCCTTCTCGGATATTGAGAAAGGGCTCAATGACTTCAATAGCGATCGCACCAATCAGCTGCGCAGCTTGCTCCCGGCTGAGATAGGTCTGGTCTACCAGCCAGCAAATCGCCCGGTAGTCGCGGCTGACGACGTGGTCGACCTCGTCAGAATTCTCAAACAGTAGGCGAACTTGGTCTCGTACCTCTGCAGGAACGGCCTCGCTAAAGGCCTGCAGCTGACGGTCTAGCCGGTCAAAAGCCTCGGCAGAATTGGTTGCGAAGTTTAGCCGACCTTTCTCAAACAGGAGCCGCCACTCTGCCGCTTGGGCCGAAAGCTTGAGACAACCGCTCACCTGACGGCTAATCAGCTGGGCTAGCAGGCTCAGGGGGTGCAGCTTATGAGAAGTGCTGTAACTCGTGCTTGAACGGCTGTTTATCATCTATCTAAACTAGTCTTTAAATTTCGAGTGCTTTTGGAGGGTGGCTGGTCGCAAAGTAAGGTGGCAGCTCAGACGCTTAGCCCTCTTCTGAAGTGTCGTCAAGTCGCTCAGTGGCCTTAGCGTCTCGGGTTTCAGGGTACTGGGTGGGAGGGCCGTCAATCCTGAAGTAAATCACAAATGGCCCTCACAATGAAATAACAGTTTAGATAAAAATAAGAAATAGAGTGTGCGGGGTGTCGGATAGCTGTCGCTATTCTACACATCAACAAGTCTAGATATGTTTCTTGTGTAGATTGCCCGCTTCACGACCAATCGCCTCAAATTGCTCTACTGAGGAATCGGTTAATCAGAGTAGCGGCTTCACCGAGTAACTGACCTATTGGGTAGAGACAGAGTAATTGACCTATTAACTATTAGGTAGATGCTTGCCTCACTAATCAATATAGTTGCCATCGCTGATGGTGACGTATGCAACAGGCAAAACAAGGCCGGTTTAGGACAACAATATGCACCTTGAATCGCTAGACCCACCGAATTCGCAATTAGTTTCCGCTGCTATTTGTATGGTTGCGTAGCGGCAAGTCTTCTGCCATGTTTCTGGGCTGGAGCCGTGAGCCGTCGCTGGGTTGGCTGCTTTCTCGGGTGACTTCTTTAATTTCGCTCACCTGAAAGATAAATCGAAACTGCTGATTCATCCGGCGGGCGATGTAGTCTTCTAGCAGTTCGACCTGTCTGGGGGTGATGGGCTGGTTGGCATTGACCACCATGTTCACTTCCGGGGGGGCGGTTTGCCAGTTTGTGTAGCTGCTGACCAGCTGCATGTTCTGAAAGGTCTGCGTATCTTCGATGAGCGCTCGCTTGACGTTGGCTTCTAGCTGATTTTGTCTGACTAGCTCGACTAGGCTGATCCCTAGGGGAATGACTAGGAGACTTGTGAGCAAGACGACGGCACTCAGCGGGCGGCGGGCCCGGCGAAAGGGAGAGTAGCCGGCAATAAAAAAGGCCAGCATGCAGGCGAGGGTAATGCCCAGCAGATTTGTGCAGTACAGCAGCGCTGCGCCCAGGGTCAGCGCGCCGTTAAACTGGGCGATGCCTAGGCCTACCACGCACAACGGGGGCATCAGTGCGACGGCGATCGCAGTGCCTGCCAGCGTATTCGAAAGCCGCGGCTGTACCTTTGCGTAGCCGCTGAGCCCGCCTGCCGTAATTGCAATGCCCAGATCCAGCAAATTGGGCGAAGAGCGAGAGGCCACCTCGCTGCCATATTCCAAAAAGCCAGAGCCTAGCCCGATTAGGGCGGATAGTGCGATCGCGATAGCCGTTCCGGTCCCCAGTGCCTTTAGCCCGGTCACCACCAGCTCCAAGTCACCTTCCAAAATGCCAAACGCCACCGAGCGAATCGGCGACATCAGCGGCGCCACCAGCATGGCTCCGATGATGACCGCTGCGCTATTGGACAAAAGTCCAAAAGTCGCGATGAGGCAGGCCCCGATAGTGAGGACCACATAGTCGTAGTCCAGCTCGGCTTCGTCTAGCAGGCTATCTTGCATGTGCTGGTGAGCCTGGGGAGAGACCCGCCTACCCACGAGGTACTTACTGCTCCACTCGTCTATCC
>JBCBIK010000026.1:0-30699 GCA_038524545.1 Cyanobacteria bacterium J06623_4
GAGAGAAAGAAGAACAACTCTACCTACTGGATGGTGTTTGAGCTGATATGGCGAGACTATTTTCGGTTTGTGTGTGTGAAATATGGGCGCAAGGTGTTTCGCAAAGGGGGAATTCGCGGCTTGCCGATTGAGTGGCAGCAGGACTGGAAGCGATTTGACCTGTGGCGTGAGGGCGAAACGGGCTATCCGCTGATCGATGCGAATATGAAAGAGATTGCGGCAACGGGGTTTATGTCTAACCGGGGGCGGCAGAATGTGGCGAGCTTTTTGACGAAGAACTTGGGAATAGACTGGCAGATGGGCGCAGAGTGGTTTGAGTCGCTGCTGATTGACTACGATGTGTGCAGCAATTGGGGCAACTGGAACTACACGGCTGGCGTAGGCAATGACGCGCGAGGCTTTCGCTATTTCAATATTCCGAAGCAGTCGAAGGACTATGACCCGGAGGGTAAGTATGTGAAGCACTGGCTACCGGCTTTAGATGCGCTACCGGCGAAGAAGGTGCACAGCCCTTGGAAGCTGCAGCCGGTAGAACAGAAGCGATTTGGGGTGCAGCTAGGTGTGGACTATCCCAATCCGGTGGTGGATTTGCAGAAGTCTGTTGCGACGAATGAGCGAAAGTATGAGGCGGCTTGGGATAAGAGAAAGGGGCGGCGGTAGAAGCCAGGTGATGGTGCGATCGCAACATCACATGATGATTTTCTCGGGAGAGGCTACTTCTACGATGGCTTCAGCAATTTGGCTAAGCAAATCTGAGTCTTCGCGCAGCTTTTTCATATCTATGTGCAACATTATTCAGCGTTCTTCGGATTGTTGGAACTTTTGTAGTAGCCATGCGCCTATCTGTGCCTGGTCTGAAGTTCGGCTGATTTTCATGGCTTCTTGTAGGGTTAAGGTATCCAATCCTGGGAGTGCCTTTGAGGTGTCGATGCGCTGGCTACCCTTTTGCTGCATTTGAAAGAAAATGGCTGTTTCCTTTTTAACGTCGATGATCCAAAGCAGGGGGGATGTTCATCTTCATCTCCATTCAACGCAGCAATGCCTTAGAGTCCTCAATATCTGGCGGCCGCTGGATATCTTTTGTTTGAATTATGGGCCCAGAGAAAGCCGGCAGAGAAAGCCGGAGGGGATGTCTTATGAAGTGGAATTAATCCCGCGTGTGACTGACAAAGTGCCGTTGTTATATGGAGGATTATCGACGCCGACTGAGGGTTGCCCGTTGGCAGATGGCTTAGCTGAAGGTATCGCACTGGTCTACATCGCCTGTTTGTAAGCCACGGGTGAACCATTTTACTCGCTGGGCAGAGGTGCCGTGGGTGAAGGAGTCGGGGCTAACATAGCCTCGCTGGTTGCGCTGAAGGGTGTCGTCGCCGATTTGGCTGGCTGCGTTCATGGCTTCTTCGACATCACCTGCTTCGAGAAGGTTTCGGCGCCCGGCACTGTTGGCCCAGACCCCGGCAAAGCAATCAGCCTGAAGCTCTTGGGCGACGGAAAGTCGGTTGCCCTGGGTTCTGTTCATGCGGCGCTGGGCGGCGCGAACCTGTTCGGAAATGCCCAAGAGGTTTTGTACGTGGTGACCGACTTCGTGAGCGATGACGTAGGCCTGGGCAAAGTCGCCGGGAGCGCCGAGCCTATCGCGGAGGCTGCGGTAAAAGTCGAGGTCGATGTAAACCTGCTGGTCGGCGGGGCAGTAGAAAGGACCCACGGCGGCATCTGCCATGCCGCAGGCAGACTGAACCGCACCGCTAAAAAGAACCAGCTGTGGTTCGCGGTAATTGCCGCCAAATTCGCGGGGGAAAATGCGATGCCAGGTGTCTTCGGTGTCGGCGAGGACCACCGAGGTGAATTCGGCGAGCTGATCTTCTTGGGGGGAGGGAGCTTGGTAAACGTCGCCGTAGGGCGTTTGGCCCGGAGGGGGGGCGGCTGCATCGAGCAAGATGGTGGGGTCGCCGCCCAGCAGGGTAATGAGAACTGCGACAATCACCATGCCGAGACCGCCACCGCCGACGACCATAGGGCTCCCCCCGCCGCGCCGATAGCGCATGCCGCGTCGATCTTGAACGTTTGTGCTGCGACGACCTGTTTTCCAGCGCATGGTGTTTATTGCCCGTGACGATTTGCTGTGATGCCTGTTACTTGGCCTTTTGGTGACCTGCCTTAAGGCTAAATGAAATCCGTAGGACTACGGTGTGAGAGTATCCATACATTACCATTCCGGCAGGGGGCACTCTCCAGTGAAAAGCTCATGAAAAGTCGACAGTTAAAGCCGACTAAAAGTTTGAGTTCATCACTGTATCTGATGCGATCGCGGCGATGGTGGAGGTGAGATGGGCTTAGGCGATCGCACCTTGTGCCGCGACGACTCGCTCGACTTGGTGAGGCGCACGAATTTTGGAGAAGAGGGCGATCGCCTGCTCAAAGTAGCGTTCGTGTTGCGGCTCAGGCGGCTGGTCTGCGGCGGCGCATGGCGAACATTCGCCTTGAACGCTGCGTCCTAGCTGGAAATAAGCCTCTGCTAGGTCACAGGTGGCACCGATGTTTTTACATAGTTCAATTGCTTGATTGTGGAGTGCGATCGCTGCTGCTGACTCCCCTTTTTGCCGTTGGAGAGAGGCCAGCCCGGTCAGTGTTTTGGCCTTGACCTGTACATAGTGCCCTGCTTCGGCGGAGGCCATGGCCCGTTCGTACAGCGTTTGGGCTTTGTCCAGAGCGCCCACTTGCTCAAAGGTTTGTCCGAGCAGCTGCAAAAAATAGGCGTGCCGCCCGTGCTCGTCGTCTGGGCCTGTGGTGAACTGGGCAAAGGCGCGATTGGCCAATGTCTTGGCAGTGGCGGTTTTACCTAGGTAGGCCTGGGTGAGGGCTAGCCCAACGGTGGCTTTGTCGGCCCAGGCTTGGTGGGCGGAGCCTGCGGCGAGGTCGATGACCTGCTGAAACTGCTCAGCGGCGCGGGAGAGTTCCCAGAGGTCAATACAGTATAGGCCAATGCTGAGGTGGGCATCGACCGTTAGCATTTTGAAATAGTAGGCGCTGTAGGCCGGAGAATTGTTCTGAGTGGAGTTCGGCCTGTTGTTGGCAGAGGGTGGGAGAGATTGTTCTGAAGTTCGTTGTGTAATCTGTTTTTCTGTTTGTTCTAGTGTTTTTTCCTGACAGGCGATCGCACGGTGAATGTCTCCCGTAATCCAGTACACGTCGCCCAGAATATTGTTCAATTCGCTCTGTGCGACCTGCACATGGGGAAGCACCTGAGTAATCGCGTTGATCACCGGCTGCAGCAGGCCCATGCGATAGAGGCTGCTGGACAAGGGCAAGAACTGTCGCCACTGGTTGTGACGGCTCTTGAGTAAGACGGCGGCGGCGGCGTTGTAATCTTGGGCGGCGATCAGGTGGTAGTAGGCTTCAAGGGCTTGGAGGCCATCTTCCACCGAGCGGATAGTTTGAATGCGATCGCTCCAATACTGAGCGGCGATGTGGTTTGCCTGTTGCCAGTCGTGGCTTTGCCGGAGCCGGGCGATCGCGTCGACTCGGCTGACCGGATGTAGCCAGTAGTGTCCCTTGTGAAATTCTAGGAGGGAGCGATCGCGCAGTGAATTGAGCGTTTGCCGTTGGGCGATGGGCGGAATATCCCACATCAGCGCCAAGATGGCGTCGCTGTTGAGCTGAGGCTGGTCTTGGTAGCGGTAGCAGCCCAACCGGCAAAAGACGCGATAGGCATCGGGGTCTTGCTGCTGCAGCCGGTCGACCTGACTACCGACTAAGTTACGCAGGTCAGCGGTGCCTAGCAGATCGGCTTCATTTTCTTGCCAGTAGCCACTCAGGTCTCCGTCAAAATCTTCTAGTGCGGCGGCACACAAAATTTCCATGGCTTTGGCATTGCCGCCATAGGCCCGGTGCATTTGCTGCAAAATGCTGAAATGAGCTGGGGTTCGTGTGTCGATGTCGTGAGCCTGAAAGAACTGCTGCCAAGCGGATAGGACCAAGCCCGGTAGGCGATAGTGGTGAACTTTGATGCCCGGTTCGCAGAGGCGATCGCGGCTGGTGATGAGCACAGTGGCGGAAGCCGATGCCAAAACGCGCAGCAGTTCCACATAGTGGCGGTGTTCGGTGATGAACTGGCCGCTGCTGTTGAGGGCGGGTTCTAGGTTGTCGATCAAAATGGCGATTTGCTGGGTTTGCAGGTGGCGTTTTAGTCGGCTGAGGGTGACACCAAATGCTCTGCCCGGCTCTTCGTTAAAGTGCTGCCGAAGCCATTCTTCTACGACGCTTTCGACCGGGGTGATGTTGGCCGGTTCCTTGGCCATGAGGAGTTCTAAAACCTGGTCAAATTGTTGGCAGTATTGCTGCGCCAGGGTGGTTTTGCCGATGCCTCCCTCGCCCTGGACCACGATGATACGGTGGGACTTGGTCAGCGCATCTAGCCGGGTCAGGGCACTCTGGCGCCCTAGAAAGGCTGGGTCGTGGCCGGGAGAATTGGCCGGTTTTGCTGCTAATGAGTGAGCTGATAAAGGCTGCGCGGCTGTCGGTTGGGAGGTATTTCCTCGGATGGTAGCGATGACGGCGGCTGAGCCGGGGGCGCTCTTGAGGGTGCGCTTGAGACGGTTGATGAGGCGCGATCGCAAGTTGCCTTTGGTAATGCGTTCGCCGAGGGCTTCGGAAAGAAGCTTCCACAGCTGGGAGGCGACGTCTTTTACGTGGCCCTCGCTGTAGCCCGCGTGGGTAGCGACCTGGCTATAGGTCCGGCCCTGCCAGGTCTGCTGCAAAATATAGCTTTGTAAATCGCTTAGGTGCTTACCGGTGCGTTCGTACAGTAGCTGATCGGCATATTCGAGCGCCGCGTCTATCCCCATAGCCTTGTCGAATTCTCTCCTAGTAGACTACCAGCTCGATATGCGATGTTCCGAACGGGGTGAACGCTTTACGGAATTACTTACAGCGACTTCATCATTTGGCCTGAGCCAAGACCAGACTGGGTAATGCCGACCATGCTCTCCCGACCTTAGCGGACTTTTTCAGACTGACGAACACTGGCAAGGGACCTACGCTGTGGAGAGCACACCGCTCGATCAACCCGTGCGTTTTACTGCCATGCCAACTGTCCTATCTCCAGTCGATGCGTTTCAATTTCAAGCCAATGCGCCCAACAGATTCCCTTCGCGCTCAGCCGAAATGAATGTGAGCCAGGCTAACTTATCGATTAATCAGCTGACGAACCGAATTGATGACGTTATTCGGGGGCGGCTGCAAGATAGCCTACACAATTGTTGGAACACTGACCTGCTAGGCGGTGTGCAGCAGGGGCCTCCAGAGAGTATGACAGTCGTTCTTCAGGATATTGCGATCGCCTACGGACACACCTGCGCCTTGGTTTGGACTCTATCGTTGCTGGAGGATACCCCTTCTGAGGAAAAGGTGGAAACTTTCACAGCTTCGGTCAACACCTTGTGCACGCACTGGTTGCGAGGCAGACGGTACTATCCCAATGCTGATTTCTTTTGCGACGCCAAGACGCTGGGGGCGCTGCGCTCAAAGTGGCAGCAGCCCGCTATTCAGCAGAGCCTGAGGCAAACCACGCTCACGCTTCGGCGCGGTGCCGAAGGGCAGTGGATAGCGCGCTACCCTACGTGCTGGGCCTATGCGGTCGGTCGCACAATGTATCAACTATTGCAGTGGAATCACCAGCTTACTGCTGAAACGCTGCGGGAATGCTTGAGGGTAAATGAAACGCTGGTAACTGAGGCGCCGATGAGCGGTTGATGCCGAAAGGGGTGTATCTGACGTCTGCTAATGGTTTGTTCTTTTGCTTTTTAATATTTCATTTTGTTCCTTGTTGTCATCCAGCGATCGCGCTGTTCTCTTTCATGAGCTTACATTCTGTTTTACCTCAAGACCTGGACCCTGCAAGATTGCCTAAGCATGTGGCCGTCATTATGGATGGCAATGGCCGCTGGGCCAATCGTCGTGGCCTGCCTAGAGTAGTGGGGCATCGGGAGGGGGCTAAGACCCTGAAAGATCTGCTGCGCTGCTGTAAAGACTGGGGAATTGGAGCGCTGACGGCCTATGCCTTTTCAACAGAAAACTGGCGTCGGCCCACGGCTGAAGTGGATTTTTTGATGGTACTTTTTGAGAAAATGCTGCGCAAGGAGCTGAAGGCGATGCATGAAGAGGGCGTGCGGATTCGCTTTTTGGGTGACCTTTCTCAGCTCTCTGAGGTACTGCAAAGAGAGATGGTGCGGGCGATGGCAGAGACTGCCAACAACACGGCGATTGATTTTAATGTGGCGATTAACTATGGCAGCCGCAGTGAGATTGCTCATGCGTGCCAACAGATTGCGAAGCGAGTAGAAGCCGGTGAGCTGTCAGCAACAGCTGTGAGTGAAGACCTGATCAGCGAGCATCTCTACACAGCTGGTTGCGACCCCGACTTGCTCATCCGCACCAGCGGCGAGCAGCGGCTGAGCAACTTTTTACTCTGGCAGCTAGCCTATACCGAAATGTACTTTACTGACGTGTTTTGGCCTGATTTTGACCAAGCGGCTTTTCACGAGGCGCTGCTGACTTTTCAGAGTCGCGATCGCCGCTTTGGTAATGCTAAAGATAGCGTGCTTGCGGATCCTGAACAGACAGCAGAAACAACTAGGCAACCCGCGCTGACTGCATAAGAACTAAGTGTAGTTTTTAATGAACAGTAAGCCCACCCCTTCAAGACTGTAGCGACTAAGGCGGATGCAGGCCCGTTTCCAGCCAAAACCGTCTTGTCGCCCTAATAGAATCCGCTTCTGCATAGCGAGTGTCATTCAAATCAAGGCGAACGCAGGTCGCACGACCGGTAGGTGTAATCCCTTCTATCAAGATGCCCTCGTCTATCCAGACAAAATGCTCGCTCCATTTCTACAGACGAGGGTTGAATATTGGAACTATTGTTTGTGAGCTTGGATCAATGCCTGCAACAAAGTTGTAGCGTCGTTCGTTGCAGCGACGACAAGCCAACGCAAGATTATCGAGTTCGTCGGACCCACCTAAAGACTTCGGTCTGATGTGGTCAACCGTAAATCGGCTTGCACTTAAACGTTCCGAAGAATGGCAATACTCACACAACTATTTCGCCCGTTCTCGAACTGCGAGCCTCGTTTCAGTGCTAATCGGCATGTTGAGCGGCTAGCATTGCATTCATGTGAGTAAAAATACGATCTAGTTCTGATATAGCGTTCAGTTCTGCTATTTCCTCTGCGGTGAGCTGGTCTGCTTTTTTCCTCTCTAGCAGGCTTTCCATTTTGGATTGAAGTGTTTCGCTGAACTTAAATAGATGTTGCCCTCCAACGGGTTTGAGGCGAATTTCGTGTATTAGCGAGGATGGCTGCTGAAGGGTTGTAACCATTAGTTCCTGAAGGCCTTCTTTAAGGCATGCTGCGAACGCTGTTTACTGTGGTTAGTCTAATCCTAGTACTTTTATCTTTCTCGTTCTTTTTGTACGCATAATTGAGGTGCATTACTAGCTATAGCTCGCTTCTGAAGTGTCGGGGTTGATGGCGCTGTAGATGGCAGAGTAGTCTTCGTTGGCTAGACCTTTGGCGATCGCACGCTTTGTCACTTCGCTGACGCCTGCTGCGACTGTGGCATCAATGCCTCTGGCTTGGGCGGCCTGCACGAATAGGGCCATGTCTTTGAGCAGGTGCTTGGTGGGGAAATTTGGGTTTGAGAAATTGCGATCGCACATTCTAGTGAGCTTTTTGTCGAAGGTGGGCGCATACAGAGCGCTCTCGCGAACAATCGACATAAATTTCTCTAGGTCGAGACCTTCTTGCTGGGCTAACCCTAGGCTCATAGAAAATGCTGCTGTCAGTGTGCCAATGAGTTGATTCATCGCTAGCTTGGTCGCTGCGGCTGTACCAACTTCGCCCATCAGCACTGGCTCAGGCCCAAATACTTTTAGCACGGGTAGCCACTGAGTAAACTGCTCTGGCGTTGCGCCCACCATCAAAATCAAGGTGCCTGACTTTACCTGGGGGATGCTCCCGAGCACTGGCGCTTCGAGGTAGTCGCCACCGGCTGCCCGTACCTGCTGCTGAATGTCGCGACTTTCATCGGGGGCGATGGTGCCCATTTGCAAGATGGTTTTGCCCTGGAGTGTGGCTGGGTTGCTAAGAATGGCTGAGCGAACGGCGGTAGCATCGCTGAGCATGGTGAGGGTGATGTCTGTGTGGGCGATCGCATCATCTGGTGTGGCAGCGGCTTGGATGCCTGCTGCCTGTAGCGGCTGGAGCTTTTGCGCCGAACGATTCCACGCGGTGACCTCGAAGCCTGCAGCCTTTAGCTGATGGGCCATCGGCGTACCCATTAGCCCGGTTCCCAAGAGTCCAATCCGCATGTTGTTTGCCACTGTCAGGTTCCTTACTGGTCCTTACTATTTCCCTAACATCATAGAGGTGCTCCGGGGGCGAATCATTAAGAGCCACTGAAGAAGTGGGGTGCTTATTCGAACATCTTTTACCCTTATGTATAACATCCATATATTCTTGTGGCTGAGCTTTTGGTAGGTCAGCCGCTCTCCTCGCAGCAAAGACCTATGGCCAAGAAAAAATCTAATGCTTCGAATACTGTTGCCGATACTGCTGTTGCCGAGTCAAACGGAGCTGTGCCCGCGACTAACGGTAAGAAGATAGACTCGAAAAAACAAGACCACAAGAAAGAAGCCCAAAAAAAGGACTCTCAGAAGAAAGACTCTCAGAAGAAAGAGGCCTCGAAAAAAGAGTCTCACAAAAAGAAAGATGACAAAGACAAGAAACTAGATAAAAAGGTTTACGAAAAAGAGCTGAGAAGGCTGCAGATAGAGCTGGTCAAGCTGCAGTACTGGGTGAAGGAAAAGGGCTTGAAAGTTGTTGTTCTCTTTGAGGGGCGGGATGCCGCTGGCAAAGGGGGCGCCATCAAGCGCATTTCAGAATGCCTGAATCCTAGAATTTGCCGGGTGGTTGCTCTCGGCACACCCACAGAGAAAGAGAAAAGTCAATGGTACTTTCAGCGCTATGTAGCACAGCTTCCTTCGGCTGGCGAAATCGCCCTATTTGACCGTAGCTGGTATAACCGAGCTGGAGTCGAGCGGGTTATGGGCTTTTGCACCCATCAAGAATATGTTGACTTTTTGCGCTCTTGTCCTGAGTTTGAGCATATGCTGCAGCGAGCCGGAATTATCTTGGTCAAGTACTGGTTTTCGGTGAGCGATGAAGAACAAGAGAAACGCTTTCAAGACCGACTCAATGACCCTACCAAGCGCTGGAAGCTAAGCCCTATGGACTTGGAAGCTCGGGCACGCTGGGTAGAATATTCCAAGGCAAAAGATGATATGTTTGCTGCGACCGATACGACGCGATCGCCCTGGCATGTGGTCGCCGCCGATGACAAAAAGCGGGCACGGCTCAGCTGCATTCGCCATTTGCTCAGCCAAATCGAGTACGAAGACTTGACGCCGTCGCCGCTGAAGCTGCCGAAGCGCCAAAAGAACATGGACTATGAGCGGCCGCCGATGGAGACGCAGAATTTCATTCCTGACGATTTTTGAGGGTAGATATTTCCGATGGCCCAACAGTACCCTCAGATTACAGATCCGCTCCAGGCGTTTATTGAACGGCAAAAAGTCTTTTTTGTAGGGACTGCGGCTGAGCAGGGACGGGTGAATGTGTCACCCAAGGGCATGGACTCACTGAGAGTACTCAGCCCCAACCGGGTGGTGTGGCTGAGCGTGACGGGGAGTGGCAATGAGACCGCCGCTCATATTGCACAGACAGACCGCATGACGCTTATGTTCTGCGCGTTTGAAAGTGCGCCGATGATTTTGCGGCTGTATGGTAGTGCCCGTGCCGTCTATTCGCGCGATGCAGACTGGCAGGATCTGATTGACCATTTCCCTGATCTGCCAGGCACCCGGCAGCTGTTCGACCTGACTGTAGAGTTGGTGCAAACCTCTTGTGGCATGGGGGTACCCCTGTACGATTATCAGGGCGATCGCAACAGCCTGAACAAGTGGGCAGAGAAAAAAGGGCCAGCAGGCATTGAAGCCTACCAGCGCCAAAAAAATCAGCTCAGCATTGATGGTCTGCCGACCCATCTGTTTTCTGAGTGATTCGACTCATGTCAGCGTTTGCAAGTCGGCGTATTGCCCGGTGAGCTTGCCAAGCTTTTGCACCAGCAGGCTGAGGAAGAGGCCCACATCGGTCACCACTCCAGTCGATTCGACAGAGCCGCGATCGCTCAGCTTTGTCACCACTGCAGGGTTAATATCTACGCACACCATCTTCACCCCGGCGGGTGTCATGTTGCCGACACCGATGGAATGCAGCATGGTCGAGAGCATTAGGATCAAATCGGCACCTTCGATGAGGCGGGCATATTCTGCCTGCGCTTCGATCAGGTTCATGTGGGTGTCGGGCAGGGGGCCGTCGTCGCGGATTGACCCTGCCAGAGAAAAGGGCACGTTGTTTTTGACGCATTCGTACATGACGCCGCTGGTGAGGACTCCAGCTTCTACGGTGTTGGCAATGCTGCCGTAGCGCCTGATGGTATTGATCGCTTTGAGGTGGTGGCGATGGCCGCCGTGGACAGACACCCCGCGCTTCATGTCCATGCCGAGAGAGGTGCCCATCATGGCCTGCTCAATATCGTGAACGGCGATCGCATTGCCGCCTAGCAGCGCGTGTACATACCCTCCCCGAATGAGCTTCTTCAGGTGCTCGCTGCCGCCGGTGTGGATGACCACCGGGCCTGCCGTGACAACAACTTTGCCGCCGCGATCGCGAATCTGCCTAAGATCCCAGGCAATTTGCTCCACTACCAGCTCCACCCGCCGCTCACTCGATACCCCAGCACCCATAAAGCTAAATTCTTCTGTGGATTTCTTTTTGAGCGAGGGTACATCTCTGAGGGTATGAATGCCTTTGCTGCCGACAACAACTTCTTCGCCAACTTCCAGATCTCTTAAGAGTTTGCAGCGGGCGACAGCGCCATCTTTGTTGCGGGTAATGGCGATCGCACCATCCATCCGCTGACCCTGCACCCGAAACCAATGATCGCCAATCAGCACTTCTGTCGGGTAAATCGTCGTGACGTAAAAGTCATCTGGAGCGACTCCTGCCTGCACCACGGGCTCTAAGGTAGCCGGTTCAGACTCACGGGGCAGGCTAACGGCACCCAGATCAACTAGCTGACCCATGATGTCATCCATCACCGAGCTATCTGGCGCAGAGACTTTGACATCGGCCACCGAACTATCTTGGCGCTGCTTGCCCAGGTCAAAATTCAATACCTGGAAGCTGCCCCCACCGCTCACAATCGTATCTAGGGTGCGGTTTACCAGGCCTGAATCCAGTAGATGACCTTCTAGGTGAATGACCCGGCTCTGGACCGTAGAAACCTGCGGCGAGTCTTGGCGTGGCTCAGTTGTCTTTAGGGTGAGGCATTTGGCTGCGCCCCCGGCCTTGAGAAATTCAGTAAGCGGGGTTTCGACAACGGTAAAGTTGCGATCGCTCAGCTGTTGCTTCAGGAGATCGCTGGCTTTATTCATCACCACCGTCTGACCTACATTCACCGTATTGCAGGCGAAGTTGATGGCATCTACCTCATCGATAGCGATTCTTTTGTTGGCGGGGACGCGCATTTCGATCAGCCGGTTGGAATAGGTGTCGAAAGCGGCAGGGTAGTACATCAGGTAGCCGCCCACCAGCGGACAAAAGCAAGTATCGAGGTGGTAAAACCGGCTATCGACCAGTCGTAGCGACAGGACTTCTACATCTAGCCACTCGGCGATGTAGGGATGGGCATCTAGCTCGGAGCGAAAGCCGTAGCCAGCCCACAGCCAGCCCCCTGCCCGGTCGAGCAAGGCGTCGCCAGCCCCCTCAAAAGGTAAGCTTTCTGACAGCGTAAAAACGGTGAAGCCATTGTCTTCAAACCACTTTTGAAAATGGGGTTCTTCTCCTTGACGTTCCGCATGAAAAAAACGGCTGAGCACAACGCGATCGCCCAGCACCAGACCCGCATTGGCTGTAAAGACCATATCGGGCCAGCCCTTCTGTGGGTCGATCAGTTCTACCGTGGCGTGGTCTTTTAACACGCTGTGGAGCTGAGCCCACTGCGTTTCAGCGCGATCGCGAGACGAGCGATGAATGTTGCCCTCCATCCACGGATTAATCACGTAGTCCACATCGTAGTGATGGGGGGGACACATCAAAATCTTTTCGGCACTATCCATATTGAGCGAATCCTTTGTTAGAGCCTATCAATGATAAAAAGCAGACAGCCTCAATAGTATGAATATTACCAGGCGCGCCCCTCGGCTTCGAGCGTCTCTGATGTTAGGAAATCATAACTATAGGCTGATTTAGGGTCAAAACTGTGTTGTACAATACTGTTGCTGCTAGCGAATAATACCTAAATAGCAATCTTATTTGTTACCTGTCATCATTTTCTATAAGTGTTTGCGGGTAGCTCTCTGGCTGAATTTAAGTAGACTTTAATAAGTCAACAATAAAAATGATGTTGATAGTTCATCGATAGTCCATTGGTATTAGTTGGTATTAGTATCTTTCGAAAAATCTTCCAAAACCAGCTCTCAGCGTTTTAGTTTTACGAATTAGAAAGTCACGCTTCATTGAATGTTTAAGACGTACACAAACCTGCATGCAAACCGTGTGCAATCTCGACGTTTGTTTGCGTGTTCCCCCGGAGTATAGACGGTTAATCTTTTATTAAGGCTCAGTGTGTTGCACTACATGTAACTATCTTTATAAGCGGAGCATTAAACGTAGGGTATTAACCCCGATTCTCTCCTTGCGGTTTGTCGATAGTCTTAATTTAGATAGGGTTTTCGTCCTACTTCCGGTGGTGATTACAAGAATTCAATGAATTTAACCGCTTAAGAAATCAACAGGTGCAGGCTTTCGTTTTACTGCCAGATTGTACTCAATCTGTCTTTATGCAAGTTGCCTCAAGCTATGTATTCGAAGATAGCTATTTTGCAAAGTCAAAGTAAATATTCGAGGGCAAAAGTTGTGGCTACTACGATTATTTTTGACGCAATCTTGCGCAGCGCTTCCGTATTTCTGTTATCCGTTGCAGTTCATTGTTAAAAGGGGTATTTGCTATGCTTCAAACGCGCATAAAGTATTCTATCCAAGTGGTAAGAGATGAAGCTCAGGCCTTGGTCGCAAGAGGGTCTGTTGCTAGACATACTCAGCTCTATTCTCTGTCGCGCTACTTTGGAGATGATGATTGGGCGTCTATCGAGTCTGTCTTAGAGGCAAACGAGTATTTGCTGCGGGATTCTGTCTGCGATCTGATCGGCAAAGAATCTTGGCTGAACGATTGATAGGTGATCGTGGATAGGTGGCTGTGTTTGCCGCCTGATGTTGCTCCCTTCTAGAAAAGACTAGCCTAATCGCCGACTGAGAGACTGGGTTGTCAATGTAGGGAGCTGCCTGGTTACAGTTGGCGATTCTGTTTGTCTGAGATAGTGTTGCCTGAACTGCCTATCGGAACTGTGCGAAAGGGATGTGGGAGATATCTATCGCGGCGGTTAGAAAGAATGATTTCGCCCAAATTACTGGGTGTTGCTCAAGCACCTTGACTATTGGGTTTGTCTGAAATGAACGTGTCTGAAATGATCAATCACTAACTCTAGCTAGGGGTTTGCTGTCGTTTGCAATACCAACTTGGTAGGTGATTTCATATGGATTTTCAATTTTCTTGGAAGCCTGCCTGAGTTCTAGACCAATTACCCGACCATCTTCATCGTAGTCAAGCACTAATCCAGGGGCGATTTGGGTTGTCTCTTCAATCAGGACTTGCTTAAAGGCAAACTGTAAAATATCTAAGTCTGGATCGTAGGTGACTTTCATGTTTTATGGGGGTTTGTGTCAGTCTACGCTCAATTATAGAGAATAAAAGGGATTAAATTGTGCGTTCCTCAGTATATATTCGATGAGAATGAACATATAGTTTACGAGCGCTACACCAAGAAGATATTTGCTAGGTCAATTTTTGTGTGGGCTGTGATTTTGAGCGGCGGTTCTTACACTTGCCTCTTACACGTGTCTCTTACACTGAGTAGCGTACGTCTCTTGAGTGCGGCGCTCACGGTCGCTCTCTACCGCCAAGTTCCTCTACGTCTAGGCTTTCTATGTCACAGTTTGAGCAGGTGCCGTCGAGAGTGTCGCTTGAGCGCTCGACCCTTCGCCCGATAGGCGTTTATCTTTTGTCTGGCCTAGCGACGGTCGCGCAGCGGTTGCTGGCAGTCGATGCGGTTCGCGGGTATCTGGTCGAAATTTCCCCCGGCACTGACAATACGACGATTCTGAATCCTCATTGTGTAGCTGACTGGACCGGGGCGGTTGGGCTGGCCATTTGGCAAGAGAGGCTTTGGTTTGCCAAAGACCAGACTGTGTACATCTCGGATTTTGAAACGTTTGTGCCGGCGGTATTTGCTCAGCTTCCCTACGATGTAAATGGGGTGGCCATATGGGAAGACAAGCTGTACGTCACCTGCCAAAAATCTGGCTACATTCACGTCTTCGACCGTGAGCGCGCGGTAGTGGTAGAAAAATTTCCTCAGCCGGGGGTGGGCGCTGAAAATATTACGGCAACGGCAGATTCGCTTTGGCTGTGCGATCGCACAGAACAAACCGTCTACCAGTTAGACCGTACCTCAGGCGAGCTTCTACTCAGCGCGCTGACCCCCTTTCCCTCACCCACTGGCATCACCTTCTATCAGCCTGCAAACGATTCATCTACAGAATCTGCAGACACTGCAGAAAGCGGTACGGAAACCGAGCCCGCTCAGAAGGCAGATCCCCTTTGCTATGTGTCTTATGCCTACGAAGAACCTTATATCCGTGATGATCCCAATGCCGACTCTCCGCATCAGCTGACGTTTCGCGATCGCACCTTCATTCATCCGCTCCACATTCACCAGTCAGCCACACAGCCCTACACCCTTTCAAACGGCTACCTAGTCGAAATTTCTTATGTCGAGGAACTGTTGCCCCTAGACCCGGTTCCGCTAAGCAACGTGGAGTGGCGAATTGCTCTCCCGGCAGACACCCTCAGACAAAAGGTTCGCCATGTAGAGCCCATTGGTCATCCCTTCACCCTAGAAGAACAAAACGGCCAAAAGGTCGCTGTCTTCAGATTTGACGCCCTTTCTCCAAATCAAGGCGGACTTATCGGTTGGAAAGCCATCGTCGAAATGTACAGTCTCAAATATTTTCTGACGCCTGCAGATGTAGAAGACGCGCCGTCACTCCCTGAATCGCTGCAGCAGCAGTACCTAGTGGACGATGACGATTTGGCGATGGATTCGGCGTTTATTCAGCAGGCGGCTCAAGCGGCGGCGGGCACAGAGACCAACGTGCTCAGAAAAATGCTGAAAATTCGCAATTACGTGTACGACCACATGTCCTACGGCATTCAGCCCAAAATAGACACTCCCGACGTCGCCCTCGCCCGGGGTGTGGGCTCCTGCGGCGAATATGTGGGCATTTTGCTCGCCCTAGCCCGGCTCAACGGCATCGCCTGCCGCACCATTGGCCGCTATAAGTGCCCCGCCACCCCCGCCCTAAAAAATCTCCCCCTAGAACCAGACTTTAACCACGTCTGGATAGAATTTTATGTGCCTGGGGTGGGCTGGCTGCCCATGGAGTCGAATGTGGATGATGTGGTTGATCGGGGGCCCTATCCGACACGATTTTTTATGGGGCTCTCTTGGTACCATACCGAACTTGGTAAGGGCATTCCTTTTGGGAAAATGAATGCTGACAATAAACCCGAGGAGCTCTCAATTGGAGATTTGGCGATTAATCATATACGGTTCACCATTTTAGAAGAACTCGTACCTTAGCGTTTCTGCTCTTTTGTTGTTGTTTGTTGATCTTATTTAGGGATTCCATTCACCATGTCGCAACCTTATTCTCTCATTATTCACGGCGGTGCAGGCGCCCTAGAAGATCTAAAGTATGAAGCCAGCGAGGCTGAATTCAAAGAGAGCCTTTTGGAGATTTTGGCAGCGGGGCGTCAGCAGCTGGAGAAAGGGGCTTCGGCGCTAGATGTGGTTGAGTACTGCGTTAATCTGTTGGAAGATAGCCCGCTGTACAATGCGGGCAAGGGCTCTGTGTTGAATGAGAATGGGCAGGTGGAGATGGACGCGGCGCTAATGAATGGCTCTGACCTGAGTGCGGGCGCTGTCACCTGTGTGAAAAATGTTAAAAATCCTATCTCGCTGGCCCGCCAGGTTTTGGAGCAAGGTGACCATGTGATGTTGGCAGGGGAGGGGGCGCTAGAGTTTGCCAAGTTTTGCCAGGCTGACCTGCGGCCAGATGAGTATTTTATTGTTCCTCACCGGATTCAGCAGCTGAAGGAAGCGAAAGCTGCGGGCCGCATGATGCTAGACCACGAGACGGCAGAAACGGCCCAGCGCCGGGCTGCAGAAAAGTTGGGAACAGTGGGTGCTGCCTGCCGCGATACCCAGGGTAACTTAGCTGCGGCTACGTCTACTGGGGGGCTGGTGAATAAGCGGTGGGGAAGGGTCGGCGATACGCCAGTGGTGGGTGCCGGTGTGTTTGCAGATAACGCGACCTGTGCGGTGTCGGCAACGGGCTACGGAGAACAGTTTTTGCGCACGGTGTTCTCAAAGACCGTTTCTGACTATGTTCAGTTCAAGGGTTTAGATGCCAGAGGTGCGGCGAAAGCAGGCATTCAGTATCTGGTGGATAAGGTGAATGGCGATGGCGGTGTGATCGTGATCGACAGGGCGGGGCTGTGCGGAGCGGCGCAGTCTACCTCAGGGCTGATTCACGGATGGATTGAGCAGGGCGGTGAGGCTCACTGTCAGCTAGGCTAGATTAGCCGGGATAGATTTGTCGCTGTTTCTACAGTAATGAAGGGTCTGCTGTTAATGGGTTGTTGTGTAGCTGCAGATTTGGGATGGATAGCAGCTCTGAGAGGGTGTTGACATCGGATATGAGATTTTCTGAGAGGTCTAAGAAGCGCAGCTGTGTGAGTTCGTTTAGCGGGCTGACGTCGCTGACCTGATTGGAGTCTAGGTCTAGCCAGGTGAGCTGGGTGAGGGTCGATAGGGAAGCAAGGTTGTCGAGCTGATTATTGGCTAGGTTGAGCTGTCTGAGATTGGTCAGCGGAGCTAGGTTGGAGACATCTGCGATTTGATTGTTTTCTAAGCTTAGGCTGGTGAGGCTGGTCATGGTGGCTAGCTGGGCCGGACTCGAAATGTTGTTGTTTGCTAGGGTGAGAGCGTTGAGGCGGGTGAGTTCTCCGAGGGGAGAGAGATCGCTGATGCGGTTGTCGCTGAGGTTGAGACCCTGCAGCCAGTCTAACCCTGAGAGCGGGGAGACATCTGTAATGTGATTGTTGGCGAGTCCTAGATGCTTTAGGTAGGAGAGCTGAGCGAGGGGCGCTACATCGCCTACACGATTGGAGGCTAGCTCTAGCCAGACGAGATCTCTAAGGTTGTTTAGCGCGGAGAGATCGCCAATGCGGTTGTTCAGCAGGTTTAGATCGTTGAGCCTTGTGAGGTTGCTTAGCGGGGAGATATCTATGATTCGGTTGCCTGCGAGATCTAGGTAGGAGAGTTCGCTGAGAGCGTCTATGCCTGCAAGGCGACTGATGCGATTGTGGGAGAGATTGAGGTAGGTGAGTTCGGTGAGCTGCGATAGGGGGGAGATATCTGAGATGTCGTTGTTTGAGAGCCTAAGCGTAGTGAGCTGAGTGAGGGCAGCAATCGGACGAAGATCGCTGAGGTGTGAATGGCTGAGGTTGAGTTCGGTGAGTTCTCGAAGTTGCGCTGTGGCGGTAGCGCAGTCGTCTGCGGCGACGGACTGCATGATGGCTGCTACGGTGCGACGTGTGGGCACCGGCAGGGTAGCGCTGGCTTCGCACCACTGCTGAAAGGTCTGCTGCTGAAAGGCCTGCTTCTGAGATGGACTAGCTGCTACAGGGCTTAGTGACGTCAGAGTTAGCGCGATCGCACCAATCCCACAGCCCGCCATCTGCAAAGGCCCTTTTCTCAACCTCAGCAGACGAAAGGCACCCTTCAGACGCCTTTTGTGTGCATATTTCATGATAGATGCCCTTCCTGATAGCCGTTTCGCTCATCAGCTTACCCAACCAGTGATTAACTGTACTTGGCTAGGTCCAGCTAGCTTACCAGGGTAATACTTGACCGTTCGAATGCCAAAAGGTGCCAGAGTTTTTTATGGTTAGGCCATCGATGACGGTGAGCAGACCCTTTACCGACTCTTCTGGGGAGATGCCGTTGGGGTTGAAGTTGGTCATGCCTGTGCTGACCAGGCCCGGGTGCAAAATGGCGACGGCGATGCCTTTGGGCTTGAGGTCATGGGATAGGGACTTGCCCGCCATCGAGACGGCCGCTTTGGACATGCGATAGCCGTAGGTGCCGCCAGAGGTGTTGTCTTCGATGGAGCCCATTCGGCTGGTCATGATGGCGACTTTGCCCGGGCTGGCAAGGTTGGGCAGCATTGCCTGGGTAAATGTGAGCGGCGCGATCGCATTCACCTCAAACTGTTCTCGAATGCCCTCTACATTTAGCTCACCTAGTGCCGACTGCCGGTAGATGCCCGCATTGTTTATCAACACGTCTATGGGTTGGCCTGCAAGGGATTTTTTGAGCGTTGCGATCGCATCATCATCCGCCACATCGATATCGGATTCTACCCGCACAGACAGCTCATCTAGCTCAGGCGATCGCTGCCGACAAACGGCAATCACCTCATCGCCACGTCCCTTCAGCTGCTTGCAATACTCAAACCCAATGCCCCGATTGGCGCCGGTGACCAGATACGTTGCCATGGTGATTCGTCCTTCTCTCTTGAGGGTTGTTTCTGATGTTGGTCGTATGGGTTTAGCAAGGCTTAAACAATCTCGACCAGCTCCAGCTCGAAGGTGAGGTCTTGACCAGCGAGGGGATGGTTGCCATCTAGCGTCACCATATCTCCCTGAATATCGGTAATGGTGACAGACATCGCCTCGCCGCCGGGCACCTGCATCTGCAGCCGCTGACCGGTTTCCAGCTCAAAATCTGCTGGAATATTTTGCTTCTCAATCTCTGCCACCATCTCTTTGTTGTAGGGGCCGTATGCTTGGTCTACCGGAATGGTGGTTTTGATGGTGTCACCCTGCGCAAGCCCATCTATAGCTGCCTCAAAGCCAGGAATGACCATGCCCGTACCCAGCCTAAATTCTAGGGGCGCTCGCCCTTTCGATGAGTCAAACACCTGACCGTTGTTGAGCGTTCCAGTGTAGTGAACTCTTACGGTGTCGCCCGATTTTGCTTGCCTCATGCCGCTTAGCTGTACCCTCTAGCCATCGTTTGCCGTGCCCAATTCGTGAGCACACTGGCTCTACCTTACAACAACTATTTGTATCGAGCTGCAGGTATCGATTCTCTGCGAAAGGCTGCTTGTGTAAAGGGCTGCGAGAGACAGCTTCGGTAATTACTAAGGAAAAAGTTTGTACTTTTTGATACAATAAATTTACGCAAGTTTTGTTGTTCGTACTGCAGTACCTGGGAAAAATAGCGTTACAGGTCTTGCTCTATCGTTTTTAGTCACTTTGCTGGCTGTATTGTCTTTTGGGCTAGTTTGCGGCCCAGGTTCAGGCCCGGTCTGAGGCATAGGCAAAATCTCTCAGCGAAGCGTAACCTTATTTTGAATCTAGAACAGTGTCACGCTGTGGCCAGTTCTAGCACTGCTGGTTTTTACAGCTGCTTTACTCAAAGTCGTTTACTTAGTCGTTTATTTTTGGGTGGCTGGCAAATAACTAGCTTGAATAGCTGGTTTTTATGACTGGTTTTTGGTCGGCGAAGTGGCTCGCAAGCATACGGATAGTCTTGCGACTGTTGTGCATGTCCTAAGTCCCATCGCTTTGTTTCCAGTGTTCCATCGCCGCTCCAAAAATGACTCCCAGCCTATTTGGCTTCGCTCGCTCTTGCTAGTAGCCCTCATTATCATGAGCTATAGCTTGCAGCGCTCAATAGAGACCGCCCAGTCAGCGCCCCCAGAGACGCTTCAAGCGCTATCAAAAAAACCAGAGCTGGCGTTGCCTTCCGCAGATCGCTCCCTGATAGGAGAGGCCACTGAAGATTATCTTTCTGCGGGCGTTGACACCCTAGCAAACGCCGTCAAAAGGTCTGTAGAGACTGACGTTCCTGATGATCGGTTAGAGAATGGGGATATCGTTTTTCTTTCCCAAGACCATTCGCAGCCCCTTTGGCTCTCTCAAATGCTCGCTCAAGCGGACCTCCAGATAGATACCCAGGGCGAACAGAAGGCGGACTACACCAATGTTGGCATTGTGACCACTCAGGGCGATCACTTGAAGGTGGTGCATGTGCCGATGGATCAGGGCGCAGCCCATGAGGTGGTCGAAGAGCCGCTCGCTGACTACCTGAGTCGCGGCGGTGTTGGGCGGGTTATGGTGTACCGACTCAAAGCACCGACGGCAGACCTGCAGCAGGCGATCGCAACCGCTGCGAGTGCATATCACCAAGAAATGACCGTAGCGCCACTCGCGGAGAGCCCGCGTTTGTTGTCTCCCCGTCTCCTGTCTTTGAAAGAGCTGACCACTGAGCTGGCCGACCGTACCGGTGCGATTGAGCATCAGGTGTGTGGCAGTTTGGTACTGGATGCTTATCTGGCTGCTGATATAGACCTTACGGCCAGCCAGTCGGCGAAATCTGCCGACCCTCTGCTGGATTTTTGGCTGGGCGATCGCTGCCCAACCCCAGAATCGCTGGCTAGTCATGCAAATTTACGTTTGGTTTCTCAATTCTTGCCTGCTGGCTCCATGCAATCTTCACTAGACTAGAGCGTGATGAGGTGAAGGACTGCGCCAGCGATGATATTGCGACTAAAGCCGTGGCAGATTGCGCTACTCATTGCGCCAATCGCACTTATTGTCACATTTCTACTAGTGGCGGCAGGGCAGCAAATTCGCGCCTGGGGCATCAACTGGATTTGGGCTGTTTTTATTTTTATGTTGCTGGGCTGGCGCTGGCTATTGGTGCGCTGGACTAGGCCCGTGATCGCTCAGGCTGAGACCCTCGTTTCGGAAGTAAATGCCGAGCTTGAAGCCGAGCTAGATGCGGCGATCGCCCAGACTTCGGAGGCGGCGCTCAGTGCCCAGGCGGGTGGCAAGTCAGCGGCGGCGGCCACCGTAGAGCAAACGCTGGCTGAAATTTTGCAGTCGGCTCAGACTGACCCGCCCGTCTGGGAAGACTGGAACACTTTTTGGCAGCGCTGCCTCAGCCTAGTGAGGTCAATTGCCCAGGCCTATCACCCTGAGGTGAAGCGGCCCTTGCTCAATATTTATGTGCCGGAGGCCTACGGGCTAATTCGCGGCACTGTGGACGATACGGACCGGATGATGCAAAAGCTCTCGCCGGTGCTGAGCCAGGTTTCTATTGGGCAAATGGTGGAGGGGGTGGAGCTGTATCGTAAGCTGGAGCCTTCGGCAAAGAAGCTGATTAAGGCGTTTAACTGGGCGCAGTGGGCGCTGAACCCGGCAGCGGCGATCGCCCGTCAGGTCAGTGCCAAAAATATGAGTCAGGCCAATCAGCAAATCGTGCTGAACTTGAGCAACATGCTGCGAGAAACGGCGCTACGCAATTTGGCTCAGCAGTCGGTGGCGCTCTATGGCGATGAACAAACTTTCTCTCTGGCCTTCTCTCTGGCGGAGGTGACTGCAGAAACGCCTGCGATCGCAGCGGCCAAAACGCAGACCCTAAAGGAGATTTTGGAACGGGCCGAGCCGACTGAACAAGTCGAACAAAGGCCAGTCAACATTTTGCTGGTGGGGCGCACTGGCGCAGGAAAAAGCAGTCTGATTAACACGCTTTTTCAGGCGGAGAGAGCAGCGGTCGATGTGCTGCCGAGTACGGATGAGATTCAGAGCTATCGGTGGGGACTGCCTGGCCAGTTCTCCACGACAGATAGCGAATCGCTGACGCTGTGGGATACACCGGGCTACGAGCAAGTGGCTGGGGGAGATTTGCGATCGCAGGTGATAGAGTACGCGACTGAGGCGGACCTGCTGCTACTGGTGACCCCGGCATTGGACCCGGCACTGCAGATGGATGTGGACTTTTTGCAGGAGATGCGAGCTGAGGTAAACGACCTGCCGGTGATTGCGGTGGTGAGCCAGGTGGATAAGCTGAGGCCGATTCGAGAGTGGTCGCCTCCGTATCACTGGCGAACGGGGTCTTGGCCGAAGGAGACGGCGATTCGGGAGGCGGTGGGCTATCGCGCTGAGCAGCTGGGCGAAATTTGTCAGCAGGTGCTGCCGCTGGTGGCCCGTCAGCCAGATCGCGCCGCCTGGGGAGATGATGAGCTGGCGGAAGCTTTGGTGAATGCCATTTCGCCAGCCAAGCAGCTTCGCCTCACCCGCTTTTTGCGCAGTCGCACGCTGCGAGCAACTGCCGCTGCCAAAATCATTGAGCGCTACACCTTTCAAATGACTACGACTGAGGGCCTGACCAAGCTGATCAAGAGTCCGGTTTTGCAGTTTATTTCTACTCTGACGACTGGCACCCCGGCGCTGGGGGTGGTGCTGATCGAGAAAATTCCTGTGGAGGAAGTGCCGATTGTTCTGGGGAAGCTGCAGATGGCCTACGAGCTGTTTACGCTGCTCACCGATGGGACATCGAGCACGTTTGACCTGCTGGCACTGTGGCCTCAGCTCTTGAAGAGCGATGAGCGCTATCCGGCAGACCGCAGGGCTTGGGCCTTTGGCCATGCGCTGGTGGAGTATTGGACACAGGCGATTCCGCTGAGTCAGCTGGATCAGCGAATTGAGCACTATCTCACGACTGCGACATGACCGATGGCTGCAAGCGGTAACTGGCAACTTGTGAATTGCGAGTTTGGCAGCTGTGGTGATATGGTCTGAACCGTTCGTTTTGCTACCGGCAGTCTGCAAGGCTGTACGGATAGTGTTCTCCAGCGTGGGCTGCAGGGCAACGGACCTTTCTAGCAGTAGACTTTTTAGGTAGGCCCTCCACGGGGTCTGAAGGCTTGATGTTCTCTCTACTTTTTCTACTCTCTTTGGTTAGCGAGGTGAACGACCCGGCGGTGAGCCAGCTCTGGCGATCGCAGGCGCAGACGCTTCAAAGCTCTCTGCAAAGTTCTTTGGTTGCGCAGGCGAGCGGCGATATTGTGACGGTGCCGCAGACGGTGCGATCGCTGCCCGGCGGGCTAGACCGCGTCCCTGTTTTCAACAGCAACAGTCCAGAAATTATTGAGTCTGATGGCATTTTGCTCTCGACCTTTCCCGGCAGTGGTAAGAGTGCGCCGAGGGCCCATCTAAACTACGCCTTTGAAGGTCGCTTCGATGTTTTTTCTCACCACGTAGCCCGAGGGCAGGATGATCGTGATACGCGGACAGTGTACGAGGCGATTTTGGTACACAATCCGGGCAACCGCACGGTGACGCTCTCGGTGCGAGACGGTGCTTCGCATATTAGCCAGGAGTCGCCATGGAATGAGATAGCCTCTGGGTCTTCGAATCTGTATAGCAACAACTTTTCTGGGCCGGGTAGCCGAGTGATGAACGATGTGTTGCGCGATCGCCGTCAACCTGTCTTTCCTGCTGAGGTGAGCATTCCGCCCGGTGAAAGCCATCTGTTGCTAAACGCGCCTATCCCGCTACGACGGTTGAGCGTGCCGCTCGATGGCTCCCTGCCGCCGGGCAGCGAGCTGACCCCGCCGCCGGTCAGCGCTAGCTCTGGTGAAGGCCCCCGGCTAAATGGCCGCTCTACCCTCATGCGTCTCAATAGCAGCGGCCCGGTGTATGTCGCAAGCTTGGCCATGCACGCGCCGCAGCGCAACGGCAACGAATATGTGCCTAGCCTCGATGAGTGGAAGCAGCTACTCTTTCGCGGGCAGCTCTCGACGCCGCGCGACCTGCCCCCTAGCCGTCCGGGCAGCCGCGCCAATCCCTTCCGCTATGGCCGAGTGGCGGGCGTTGCCGAGGGTTCACAGTGGCGAGCCACCCTCACCGATGGCCGCAGCGATCGCCTCTCTATTCCGGTACCCGGCGAGCAGATTTCTTACGGCTTGAGCACCCTAGAGCGCAATACTTTTGGCACTGGGCAAGTGCAGAGTGCGCCCGTGGTTGCGCGCTACAGAGACACAGCCTACCGCGCCAATGGCAACTACGGCATTGAGTACAACCTAGACCTGCCGCTGTACAACGATACGGATAGTTCGCAGAAGGTCGCCCTGTCTATTCAGACGCCGCTGCAAAATGACGGTATAGAAAATGCCCTGCAGTTTAAGGCGGCGCCGGAGCCTCGCGTATTTTTCCGAGGGACGGTGCTGTTTGTGTACAAAGATGATGACGGGCGATCGCGCGCGGCCTACACCTACGTGGTGCAAAATCAGGGCGAGCAAGGTGAACCTTTGGTAGAGGTAACGCTGGCGCCGGGTGAGCAGCGGGATGTGAATGTGCAGTTCCTCTATCCGCCCGATGCAACGCCTCCGCAGGTGTTGACAATCAGTACTGACGGATAGGTAAATCGATAAGCTGAGGATGGTCTGACTAGTCTCTCTAGCTTTTCTCCGGGCACTTACCTTTGAAAAATATCCTGGTCATTATTCCGGTTCTCAATGAGGCGGATTCTATTGCGGGTGTGGTTTCAGCGCTGCGGCAGCAGGGGCTGGAGAATATTTGCGTGGTAGATAATGGGAGCTGCGATCGCACGCCTGAAATTGCAGAAAAGGCAGGAGCCCAGGTCGTTTTGGAGCCGTGCCGTGGCTATGGGAGTGCCTGCTGGCGAGGCTTGCAAATGCCTGAGGCGAGGGCGGCTGATTGGATTTTGTTCTGTGATGGGGATGGGAGCGATGACCTAGGGGAGCTGCCTAGGCTACTGGCATTGCAGAATGAATACGATTTTATTTTGGGAAATCGGCGGGGGACGGTGAGTGGGCGATCGCAGCTCAGCGCCGTGCAAAATTTTGGCAATTGGCTGGCGACTCGGCTGATACGACTTGGATGGGGTCATCGCTACGAGGATCTTGGTCCGCTACGGCTGATTCGGCGAGCGGCGATTGACCGGATGGCCATGGTGGACCGGGGGTTTGGCTGGACGGTGGAGATGCAGGCAAAGGCCGCCGAACAGGAGTTGAAAATTTGCGAGATACCGGTGAACTATTTGCCGCGTCAGGGCGGACGGTCCAAGATTGCCGGGACGCTGAAGGGTAGCGCTAAGGCTGGTCAGGTGATTTTGACGACGCTAGCGGCGCTGTACTGGCAAAAGACAGTGGGGCGGCACCTGGTTCACTGCCGTCATGCGAAGTATTTTTTGGAAAACTTTCTAGAAAGGTCTGCTGTTCAGAAAGGTCTGCTGTTTTTAAGTGCGCTGTTGCTGGTGTTGGGCAGCTTGATGGCTACACCCCATGGAGATTTTTTGAATGAACCGGAAGCGGTGCCGCTATTTTGGCGGGGTGTGGCGCTGATGAGTTTGGGCTTTGCCGGTTCGTGGGGGCTCGCTCGGGTGAGTGCTGGCTGGTTTTGGGTGGTGGCTTTGGTGCCTCGCTTGATTCTTTTGGCGATGCATCCGGGTGACGACATTTGGCGCTATCTGTGGGAGGGCCATATTCAGAACTACGGGTTTAATCCCTACCTGCTGGCACCAACGGCTGATGTGCTTGTGCCGCTTCGCCTAGATAGCTGGAGCCAGATGAATCATTTGGACCATGCTGCTATCTATCCGCCGGTAGCCCAGTTGGGGTTTCGTCTGCTGGCATGGGTGAGTCCTTCCGTTTTGTTGTTTAAGTCGGCTTTTGTGGCGGCAGATCTAGCGATTTGTGGTTTGCTCTGTCGTCGGTTTGGGGCGGTGGCGTCGCTACTGTATGCCTGGAATCCGATGGTGATGTACAGCTTTGCGGGGGGTGGCCATTACGATAGCTGGTTTTTATTGCCGCTGGTTTTGGCTTGGCTCTGGTGGGAGAGATTGTCGGATGGGCCTGGTCTAGATGCTCGCTGGCCGCGTCAGCTGGGGGCTGCGCTGGCGGTGGGGGTCAGTATTGCTGTGAAGTGGATGTCTTTGCCGGTGTTGGCGTTTGTAGCGTGGCGGGGTAGGCCGGGCTCGGGATGGTGGCGCTGGCTTTCTGTATTGCTGCTTTTTGGGGTGGGGCTTTTGCCGCTGGCGATCGCAGCCCTACCCTTTTGCCAGCTTTCCAGTAGCGGGCTGCACTGCCCGCTCGTGCCGCTCGATTCTCCATTTATTAACTACGGGCGGAGTGCGGCGCTTATTCCTCAGCTAGTGGCCGGGCTGTGGCCCGCGTCAGTGAAGGCGAACTGGATTTACGGCTTGCCACTGGGGCTGACTATTTTATGGGGATTGGCAAGCCGATTGAGCATCCGACAATTTGCCGAGCGCTATCTTATTGCGCTGATGGTCTTGTCTCCGATTGTTCATGCTTGGTACTTTACTTGGCTGGCCCCTTTTGCGGTGGCGAGTCGCAACTGGGGGACGCGGCTGGTGAGCATTTCGTCTTTTGTGTATTTTGCGCTGCCCTATGGGCTGGCGCTGGGAACGGAGCGGTGGCAGCTCGTGGCTTGGCAGCGTTGGCTGCTGTGGACCCCTTTTGTTGTCGGTTTGCTGTATTCGGCGTTGATTTTACCGGGCATCGCATCGAGAACTTATTTCCCTCTCAGCGATAATTCAGATTAGGCAGATTTTATAGACGTATGCTAGCCATAGCACAGACTTCTCACCCATTTATCTTTATCATTTCGTCATCAGAATCACCATGAAAAAACAGTATCTATTGTTGGCTATTGCGCCTGTCTTAATTGGCTTAGGTAGTTGCAACATTACCTCTTCTTCCTCCACCGGTTCAGCTGTTGCCCAAGAATCAACAGCTGCTGAAACTATCCGGCCAGACACCGCTGCTTTCGCTTCTGTTCTTTCTCGCTACGTAGATGAACAGGGCCTAGTAGACTACGCCGCGCTGCAGACAGACCGTCAGCAGCTAGATGCTTACAACGCCTCCATTGCGCAAATCGGAACTGAAACCTACGAAAGCTGGTCCGATGGAGACAAGATTGCCTTGTTGATCAATGCCTACAATTCTCTGACGCTCAAATCTATCATCGACGAGTCACCGATTAAAAGCAGTATCAAAGATATTCCTGGCGTCTGGCGATTCAAGCGGCACGATATTTTGCAGGGTGCGCAAACTTTGAACAACATTGAGCACGACATTTTGCGGGCCGACTTCGATGAGCCGCGTATTCATGCAGCCTTGGTGTGCGCAGCCGTTAGCTGCCCGTACCTACGGCAAGAGCCTTTTACCGGCGAAAACTTGGATGCCCAGCTAGATGATCAGGTCCGTGTGTTTCTCAGTCGGTCCGAAGTGTTAGAAATTGACAAGGAAAACGGCGAAGTTAAGCTCTCGGCCATCTTCGATTGGTTCGGTCAAGACTGGGTGCCGAGCTTTGCACCTACGGAAGGGTTTGCAGGTACCAATGACGAGAAGGCCGTGCTGAACTTTATCAGTGGCTATCTCAATGAAGAAGACAGCGCCTACCTAAAAGCCGGTGAGTACAGCGTTGGCTACAGCGATTATGACTGGTCACTCAATACCCAAAATTAACCCGTGAAGATAGTGAGCCTGACCGTTGTTGTATGCTCTGTTTGTCTGTACCGAGTTGAAAGGTGACTTTGAATCCTGATGTTTGTCGTCTGCTGTTGTTTCTTCGCTATCCGCAGCCGGGCCATACCAAAACTCGGTTAATTCCAGCGTTGGGAGCTGACGGGGCAGCGCGGCTGCAGCGGCAGATGAGCGAGTATCTGCTGGGTCAGATTTGTCGGCCAGACTGGTCGGTGGAGGTTTACTTTACGGGGGGGAGCTTGGCTGAGATGCAGGCCTGGCTGGGCAAGCGGCTTGTCTATCGCCCCCAGATAGAAGGTGATTTGGGTGCGCGGCTCTGTGCAGGCTTTCGGGCGGGCTTTCGAGCGGAGGATCGTCAAAGCGGTTGTGCTGCGCCGAGCAGTCAGCCGCGTATTCGACGGGAGGGCGTTTCTAGCCGGCGGGTGGTGGCGATTGGGTCGGACTGTCCTGATGTGAGTGCGGTGCATATTCGCCAGGCTTTTCGAGCGCTAGCGCATAAGGATGTGGTGCTAGGGCCTGCTCAGGATGGGGGATATTACCTGATTGGGTTGCGTCATTTGCAGATGGGCCTTTTTCAAAATATTGACTGGAGTACGCCGGTCGTCTTTCAACAAACCTATGAGAAGGTGTTGCAATTGGGGCTGTCGGTTTCAACGCTGCCGGTTCTTTCTGATATTGACAGGCCTTCAGACCTTGCGATTTGGGAGAGAATTCAGCGGCTTTCTGCTAAAGCGGCAGCCTTTCATCTGTGATTTTGTCTGTTCACTTTTCTGGGATGCGCCTAAAGGATAGTTTAGATGTCTGTTTTCACTGGTGATATGGCGGATGTGCTGTTGAACATTACTCCGATTGTTTATCTCGGAATTTTGTCTGTTATTTCACTGTATGGTTTTCATAAGGTGCTGATGATATGGCGATACTACAAATACAAGTGCTCATATCAGTCGCTGGCGAAGACTTGTGGAACCTTTGGTGTTTCAGATTTGCCGAAGGTCACCGTGCAGCTGCCCATCTTTAATGAGCTGTATGTGGCTGAGCGGCTGCTAGATGCGATCGCACAACTAAAGTATCCTGCCGACAAGCTAGAAATACAGGTATTAGACGACTCTACTGACGAGACGCAACAGCTGTGTCAAGAAAAAGTACAACAGCTAAAACAGCAAAATATCAATATCTGCTACATTCAGCGGCCTCATCGCAAGGGCTTCAAGGCGGGGGCGTTGGCCTACGGTTTGCGGCAGGCAGCGGGTGAGCTGATCATGATTTTTGATGCGGACTTTGTGCCTCGGCCCGAGACGCTATTGCAGATGGTGAACTACTTTACCGATCCGGAGGTGGGGATGGTGCAGGCGCGGTGGGCGCATGTCAACCGGCAGTATTCTTTGCTGACGGAGATTCAGGCGCTGATGCTAGACGGTCATTTTGTGATTGAGCAGACGGCTCGCGATCGCGCGGGCTGTTTTTTTAATTTCAATGGGACGGCGGGCATTTGGCGGGCGAGTGCGATCGCCGATGCAGGTGGCTGGCAGCACACGACGGTCACTGAAGACCTCGACCTTTCTTACCGGGCGCAGCTGAGGGGCTGGCGCTGCATATACCTTCCCCACGTAGTGGTGCCCGCCGAGCTGCCGGTAGAGATGAACTCTTTTAAGTCGCAGCAGTTTCGCTGGGCGAAGGGGGCTAGCCAGGTCGCCAGAAAGCTCCTCGGCCCAGTCTTGCGGGCCAAACTCCCTTGGCACGTCAAGTTCGAGGCCTTTTTGCACCTCACCAACAATTTCAACTATCTGTTGTTAATGGTGCTGTTGCTGCTGTCTTTGCCCTATCAGGTGTATGTTTCTCAGCATCAGTGGCAGTACGGCCTACTAATTTATCTCCCTATTTTTGTGGTGACTACGCTAAACCTGCTGGGGTTTTACTGGGTTTCGCAGCGAGAGCAGCCGCTGAAGCTATCGCCTTGGCAGTTTGGCTATCACATTTTGTTTTTGTTGAGCGTAGGGATTGGCCTCAGTCTTAACCAGTCTTTGGCGGTGTGCGATGGGTTGCTCCGTCAGGGAACAGATTTTATCCGCACGCCGAAGCATGGCGTTGTCAAAAAAACAGAAAACTGGACCTCTAAAAAGTATCGCGGCGCGAAGACGTGGGTGCTGTGTCTGGAGCTGTTGATGCTGGCTTATTTGGCGATTACGATTGTGTTTGCGATTTCTCAGGCGCACTATCTTTCGCTGCCTTTTTTGACGATGTTTTTTGTTGGCTATTCCTATGTGCTGGGGTTGGGGCTGTTTCAGCGACGGTAGGAGTTTGGGGGGTTAGGCGCGTAGGGGGTTAGGGGAGTGGGTGGAGTTTGATAGTAGATCCCCCCAAACCCCCAAATCCCTACTTCTATCCTTGCTGCTGCACTAAACCAAAACTGTTGTAATCTCCGCGCCGGGTGACAGCAGCTTGTGTACAGGGCACTTATTCGAAATCTCTAAGAGCCTCTCCCGCTGCGCTGAGGTCAGTTCGCCGGTCAGCGTCAGATGCACCGTGATGTGATAGCGCCGTTCAATTTGTTCAGCTTCTATCTGCGCCTCTACGGCTTCTAGGGGCCAGCCTTTCCTCGCCGCATACATTTTTAGGGTAATGGCTTTGCAAGCACCCAGTCCAGAAAAGACCAGCTCTGTCGGTGTCGGCCCTGCGTCGCTGCCGCCAATCTCTATCGGCTCATCTACCGTAATTTCAAACGAGCGAATGGAAATGTTGTGTTGGAAGGGGGCTTGGGTAGAAGAGAGTTGAATCGTGGACATTGCGATCGCCTAAAGACTGCTGGACAGTGAAGCTGTGCTATTTTCTCCCATGCCTGGTCTCTTGCCTAGTAACCGCCTTAATTAATAGCCACGATACAAAGCGGAATTGATGCCGAGCGCGACTGATAAAGTCCCGTTGGTGACTGAATGATTCCTGAGTGATGATGAGTCCCTCCGGACTGCGACTGATAAAGTCCCGTTGGTGACTGAATGATTTTTGACTGCGGCGGATAGTT
>JBCBIK010000026.1:30799-37790 GCA_038524545.1 Cyanobacteria bacterium J06623_4
GCGACTGATAAAGTCCCGTTGGTGACTGAATGATTTTTGACTGCGGCGGATAGTTTCCTGAGTGAGGATAAGCGATCGCAGCCCGTGACGAACAGAGTCCTGCTGCTAAATAACGGTTTCAGCCGATAAACCTGTCTTAAGCAACTCGACAGAAGCGATCGCCATCAGAGAAATTGGTCTGTAAGCGCGTGTTAAAAAACGGTGGAGTTCGGCAAAACAGAGATGGCTGCAAATGCAAAATTTAAAGAGACGCTGCCCGATACGATTCAGCACATTGCTGAGCGCAGCGAGGCCGATGGCTCTTACCTGGTGCTGATGGCGGTTTCGGGTGTGCTAGCTGCGGTGGCGATGCTCACCGACTCGGTGCCTGTGCTGATCGGCTCTATGATCATCGCGCCTGCGCTACCGCCCCTCACGCTGATTTCCTATGCAATTGTGGCGCGTCAGCCACGGATGATGCTGAAGGGGACGGTGGCGGCGCTGCTAGGCTTCGGGGTGGCGATCGCCGCGGCCCTCCTCACGACGGTGCTGCTAAATGCAACCAATGTCATTCCTGAAGAAACGAATTTGCTCAGCAAGACGCTGCTGACAGAGCGGGTGCAGCCAGGCTGGTATAGCGTGATTACGGCGGTCGCGGCTGGCATTGCTGGTACCATTGCCCTAAACGAACGCAAAACGGACACGCTGGTAGGTGTGGTAGCTGCCCTAGCGCTGGTGCCCGCCGGGGCAGCGGCGGCGATTGCCTTCCTCTCTCAAGATCCTACTGAGGGGTGGGGCGGCCTGCTGCTACTGGCCATTAACGTGGTGCTAATTGTCATTGCTGGCGTGGCTACGCTGCTCTGCATTCGCCTAGCCGAGCGCGTTCAGACGACAAATCAGACACCGTCAAAAAAAGGAGAACTTCTATGAGTGACTACACCCCTGTAAGCTGCGGACTGCACGATAAGCTTGAGGCGATCGCCACCCTCCACCGTTCTGCCAAAATCACCTATCGCGATGCCGCCGGTGACACCACAGAAACAGAGAGCAAAATCGTCGATATCTACGCAGACAATGGCGCTGACTACTGCAAGCTAGACGACGGCACGGTCATTCGGCTCGACCGCCTGCAGGCAGTGAGCGCAGGCGGCGAGAAGGTGCTGTAGCGCTAAAGCAGGTGAAACCAAAAGTGAACCCATCACAGATCAGGAAAGACCTTTTGCAGCGCTGGGTGAACGAGCTTGCCTGCGTGGGTATTGAGGGCGATCGCTAGCCCTCGGCCCAGGGGCGTCTCCTCCTTTAGCGCGTCCATGCCAAGGCTCGCGAGCTTCAGCACATAAGGCAGCGTACTGTTGTTGAGGGCTTGGGTCGCGGTCCAGGGCACGGCCCCCGGCATATTTGGCACCCCGTAGTGAACGACGCCCATCGCTGTGTACACCGGCTCACTGTGGGAGGTTACCTTCATCGTCTCGATACAGCCCCCCTGATCGACTGCCACGTCTACCATGACCGCGCCTGGATGCATGGCTTCCACCATCTCTTTGGTGACTAGGGTGGGAGCTTTGCGGTTTGGCACTAGCACAGAGCCAATCACTAGGTCTGCCCCGGTAACGGTAGCTGCGATGTTGGGCTGATTGCTATAGAGCAGGCTGACCCGAGAGCCAAAGAGGGTCTCTAAGTAGGTGAGCCGCTCTACGTTGATATCAATGATGGTGACCTGTGCGCCTAGGCCCACCGCCATCTTGGCGGCTTCTGTGCCAACTACCCCGCCGCCGATAATGGCCACTTTGCCTGCGGCAACCCCGGGCACGCCGCCGAGCAATACACCCCGCCCGCCCTGCTGCTTTTCTAAAAAGCGAGCGCCAAACTGCACAGAGAGACGACCGGCAATCACGCTCATAGGCATGAGGAGCGGCAGGGTGCCGTTGTGCTCAACGCTTTCGTAGGCGATCGCACTCACGCTGCGCGCCATGAGTTTTTCGGTGAGGGCTCTGCCGGCAGCCAGGTGCAAATAGGTAAACAGCAACTGCCCAGGCTGCATCACATCGTATTCGGCGGGCAGGGGTTCCTTCACCTTTACCACCATGGCCTGCTGCCAAGGCTTGCTCGCATCGGGTGCGATCGCGGCTCCGGCTGTGCGGTAGTCTTCATCGCTAAAGCCAGCGCCGACCCCCGCTTGCGTTTCTACGACGACCTGATGGCCGCGATCGCACAGTTCTTTGACACTGGCAGGACTCAACCCCACCCGAAATTCTAAATCTTTTGTCTCTTTTGGTATGCCGATATTCATAGTGCGATCGCCTTAAGCTAGCAAAATTAGCAAAGAGTGTAGCTGTAGAAATACTCGCTGTAAAAACGCTTAATTATAGTGCCTATCATCAACAAACCCCTTCTTACGCTGAGCGCAAAAAGGGGTTTGTTGGATAACTTGTAAAAGACGCTATAGAAAGCTCCAGAGAAGCAGCGCTGTAGAAACTGAAAGCCTACTGAGCGCCTGCAACCAGTGACTGCAGCAGCGGCAAGTTAGCCGTTAGGAAAAAGGCAAAAATAGCACCGCCAATGCCACCGATCAAAAAGCTCCCTGCAAATTCACTCCACCCTTCATCAGTGCTCAATCCGTCGGGTGGTGTGAACGGTAGCGTATTCTTAGAAACTGCCGTACTGACCGAAGCGCCACTATACAGCGACAGGCAGATCGTCAGGATCAGCACGAGGCCAACTGCGCCGATGAGTCCAGCTACTGCTGGCACATCAGAATCTCTGAGCGGGCCTAGCAACGCAAACGGACCATACAGCAAATAGCCGTGGGCCATTCCTACTTCCAAGCCACGACGCTGGGCAGACAGCCCCGGACGATAGGCAGGCAAGTTTCCGATAAAGGCTTTCGTCAACCCAGAAGAATTTAGAGGAGTCTCTAAGTTGCCGATTTGTGGGTCGCCGCCATAGGGCTTAACAAAACTCGATGATGCAGGCATATCTATCTATAAGTTCTCCAAACTGACTACTCAACACTGATTTCAGTACAGGCTGTGTACAGGCAATTCTGTTGTCAACAAGTTTGCTGTTAATCTGCCGTACAACAGCCGAAGGGGTACAAAGCCTAAGGATGTAGCAGCAAATCGGGGAAGAACCGATTGAATTCAATCAAAATGCCCGCTGTAATCACCATCCAAACGGTGGCAATGACCGGCGCGGTTGAAAGATATTTCAAAAAATTACTACTCATGAAAAAACTCCTCCTATAGAGCTTGAGGCGTACAAGGTCGGCTCAGCATGGGCAAAACCGACCAATCGAATGGTTTGCGCTGAAAGGGTTCGCGCTACTGGCGAGCTATCGAGGAGAGACTGTGATCTCTTCTTTCTTTGCAAACATCTCGCCTGTGGTCATTTCTTTGAATGCGAGCAGAGGCCATGCTGCAGCGCCCAAGGAGCATTTAATCGCCAACGGAACGTCGATAACAATTTCCTTTTCTTCAGGAGATTTTTCGCTGCGCACAGCAATGACGTACGAGCGTCCTGCCCAGCCAATCCAGCCCGCAATCAGCAAGAACAACGCACCTGGAATCAAAAATTCGCCAGCATGGGACAAATCACCATCCACGACCAGGTGAGGTAGTCCTTCGGGGCCACACAGAAGGCTGGTGTTAGCATAAAACTCGTATCGAGCTTTTCCAGACTCGGTGGTCTGAGCAGCGGCTCGCTTTTGGAAGGCGGCTGACTCGTTGCACGGGGTGAGGCCCGCTACATTATCACCTGCGATGCCTGCGGATGCCGGTGCAGCAAATCCTAAGGAAAGGCAGAGAACTAAAGCCAGAGCAAACAACCGTCGCATATATTGGTTTCCTCTCTCGTTACTAGTAAAGGTGAGCACGCTCATCTGTAAGCACAGCCCAGCTTGCCTGCAATCATACTCCTCGGGCGGAAACCCCGTAAAGAAAGCACCTCAAGGCGTTACATCCCGATACAATTATCGTCACACTCCTTATTGTTCGCCTCAGCCCACCGTTCGATTTCTCTCCCTCTACGAGGAAATCTCCTCTCTCTTGCGACCGACCGACTGCTTCTTTTGTAACTAGATGACACCAATGAGTCAGACTGCTATGGCCTCTCCGTCGCCTGTGGGTAAGCGGGCGACGGTACTAGCCATTGAGACCAGCTGCGATGAGACGGCGGTCGCCGTCGTGCAGGGGCGAACGGTGTTGAGCAGTGTGGTGGCCTCTCAAATTGACATTCATCGGCGCTATGGCGGGGTGGTGCCGGAGGTGGCTTCGCGGGAGCACGTGGGCGCGGTAGGTGAGGCGATCGCCCAGGCAATGGCCCAATCGGGGCTGGAGTGGTCTGATGTAGATGCGATCGCAGCGACCTGCGCGCCCGGCCTCGTGGGCGCACTTATGGTGGGCATGTCCGCCGCGAAGACATTGGCCATGGTTCACAACAAGCCTTTTTTGGGTGTGCACCATCTCGAAGGGCACATCTATGCTTCTTACCTGAGCGATCCGCTGCTGCAGCCGCCTTTTTTGTGTTTGCTAGTGTCGGGCGGCCACACTAGCTTTGTGCAGGTGCGCGGCGTGGGTGACTATGCCATTTTGGGGAAAACGCGAGACGATGCGGCGGGTGAAGCCTTCGATAAGGTGGCGCGGCTGCTAGCGTTGGGCTATCCCGGCGGGCCGGTGATCGACCGGCTGGCAAAGACGGGGAATCCGCGTGCTTTTGCGCTGCCGGAGGGGCGAATTTCGCTGCCGGGGGGAGGCTACCACCGCTACGATGCCAGCTTTAGCGGGCTAAAGACGGCGGTGCTGCGGCTGACTGAAAAACTGACGGCCCAAGCTGAAGATGGGGTGGCGGGCGCGGCTAGTTTGCCGGTAGCCGATGTGGCAGCCAGCTTTCAATTTACGGTGGTGCGGGCGCTGGTGAAGCGAACCCTTGCCTGCGTGCAGGACTATGGCCTGAAAACGGTGGTGGTTGGGGGCGGGGTCGCGGCCAATAGTGAGCTGCGATCGCAGCTACAGCAAGCAGGCGTGGCAGAGGGCTTTACGGTGCTCTTTCCACCGATGAAATACTGCACGGACAACGCGGCGATGATTGCTTGCGCGGCGGTAGAACGGTTTGAACGAGGTATGCGATCGCCCATCACCCTAGGCGCCCAGTCGAGACTGCCGATAACTGAAGTCGATTCTCTGTACCAGCAAAGTCAGTAGCTGTGCCAGCTCAAACTGTCATGCTGGTTGCCTGGTTAGCTTCGCGGAGTAGAGTCTCCCTCAGCACCGACCTGACCACATCGGCCACCATATCTGGCTGCTCGACCATGGCCATATGACCACAGTCCGAGAGCTCTGTGACCGATTCTCCCGTAATGAAGTGGGGGTGGAAGCTCGCCAAGTAGCGAACGTAGCGCGGTGGCATTACGCTATCTTCCGTGGCTGTGATGAAGTGCACCGGCTGGGTAATCTCTCTCACGACCTGAGGCAGCAGGTGTACTTCTTGCTGGCTAGTGGTCTCTAGCAGGGCTCCCTCAGCCGCCTGCCTACCTGCCCGCACAAAATCTTTGATCCGTTGGTGGCCCCAGTGAGCTTTCAGCGGCGCTTTCACCATCAGGCGAGAAAAGATCTGAGGCAGCAGGGGAACCTGAGTAAGCCAAGGTGGACGCACCTTGACCATTTGCTGACCCGCCGAACGAAATTTTTCAAATTCCTTGTGGATATAGATGCCGCCCCCTGCATTAATGCAGATCACGCCTTCTACCCGGTGCGGCAGCAGGTACGCGGCCCACAGTGCAATGCTGCCCCCCAGCGAGTGGCCCAGTAGCCACGCTCGCTCTATTTCTAGATGATCTAGCAGTGCTTCTAAGTCTTGTGCGTAGGCGGCGAGACTGTAGCTGGAGGCTGGGAAGACGTTGTGCTTCTGTTCTCTAGTCAGTAAATGTCTGAGGGGGGAGCGCCGCTCTGGGGGGATGGGTATTGTGCGATCGCTGCCTGGATGAGACAAGCTGTCTGTCGATGCACCAAAGCCTCGCAGATCGTAGGTGAGGCATCTAAAGTGCTGTGAAAGCTGATGCACCAGCGGCTGCCAGTACGCCTGACTTAGCAGCCACCCATGGATAAAGACCAACGTTAGTTCAGACGCATTTTTAGACGTACTTTCAGGCGCCTGCTCGGCGGCATGTTCTGCCGAGAACGCTTCTGTCAGTTCGTAGGCGTGAGTAATACCGGCAATATTCGCTGTCAGCATACTAATATGCTAGCGCTAAGTGCCACAGGATGTCTCTTCGCAATTTTTTAGACGCCTCGCGCCGTAATCGCGCCGATTGCCATGCACAGGGTTGTGATACGGGTGTAATCTTCCCGTATGCTCACTTACCCAGCAGCCGATAGCGCACCCCAGCCGCAATCTTTTGCCCCAGGTATTCTGGAATCACCCCTTCATTTGGCCCCAGCAAGTACAAAATCAGCCTTGTTCTGCCGCGCCACACCAGCAGGTTGGCATTCACCACCAGCAGATCCTCCTGCCAAATGGTGTACATCACCTTATAAAAAAGACCCGGCTGATTATCGGCTTCAATGAGCAGGGCAGGCAGGTGAAAGACCGGATCAACATAAAATTCGGTCTCGACCTGGGCAAGGCCTTCATCGAGATTAAATTCCACATTTAGCATTTCTTCGACTTCGAAGCGGCCAGCTAGCGCTTCGCGGACGGCGCGTCGAACGTTTTCGGTAGTTTTTGGCGAAAGCTCTTTGCCACCCCTCGATACCACCAGCTTGGCAAACACCAGCATCGGTGGGTAAATTTGCCCGTACAGGCTAAGGCTGTGAATCGTTAGCCCGTAGGCCGCCAAAACGCCGAAAATATCGCTGAGCAAAAAAGACTGATTGCGATAGGCAAACTGGAGGGTCGTCCGATCATCCTCCGAATACATTTCGATGACGGCTTTTTGGGTTCTAAAAAGCTGGTAAGCCAAACGCAGATTTTGGAGCTGAATGTCACTGCCCACAAACTGCTCATAAAATTGAGGAAA
>JBCBIK010000027.1:0-37546 GCA_038524545.1 Cyanobacteria bacterium J06623_4
TCAAAGCCTTCCTTGCTAATCAGACCTCTGTCATTATCGAAATGCAGGTGCTGAATTTATTAGGCTTCGAGAAACGGGTTCTGTACAACGCGGCTAAGGCCTTCTCTATTCAGCTCGATGCGGGTGAAGGGTACGCCCGGCTAAATCCAGTGATTGCGCTCACCATCACTGACTTTGAAATGTTCCCCGATAGTCCTAAAGTCGTTTCAAGATATGGCCTAAAAGAAAAGGAAAGCTTTACGACTTACTCAGACGATATTGAGCTAGTCTTCGTTGAACTGCCCAAATTCACTAAGTCACTCGACCAGCTGACAACCGTCACCGACCGGTGGATTTATTTTCTCAAGCAGGCTGAAAGCTTAAAAACTATCCCAGAGACCTGGCAAAACCTACCGGCCCTCACAAAGGCCTTTCAAATTGCAGAGCTAAGTAACCTAACCAGAGAAGAGCTAGATATTTTTGAACGCAAGCAGCTCTACCTACAAGACAACCGCAACGCAGTCCTGAAGGGCATTGAGCAGGGCATTGAGCAGGGCATTGAACGGGGTGAGAGACAGAAGGCGAAAGCCATTGCTCAAGCATTGCTAGATGTTTTGGATGTAGAAACGATCAGCAAAAAAACTGGACTGAGTACGCAAGAGATTTTGTCCCTTCAATAGCGCTGGTTGCTATCGTGACCAACGGCAAAGAGCGTTTGGGATTAGCAGTGTGTGAATACGCCCGTGCGAATGACTGTCCACCTTGATCGAACAGGAAGAATGCACGGCCTATCGCTATACCGCTAACCCTACCTGTCGACAGAGCCCATGATGATGTCTACGCTGCCTAAAATCGGCATGATATCGGCGAGCTTGACGCCCTTGAGCAGGTTCGGTAATATCTGCAGGTTGTTGAAATCGGCTGCGCGGATTTTCCAGCGCCAAGGGAAGACGTTGTCTTCACCGATGATGTACACACCAACTTCGCCTTTGCCAGTTTCTACCCTTACGTAGTGCTCACCTTCTGGAATCTTGAAGGTGGGTGCAATCTTCTTACCGGCGAACTGATAGTCAAAGCCATTCCACTCAGATTTGGGACCACCGGCCATGCGCTGAGCTTCCAAGTTCTCAAAAGGACCGCCTGGAAGCTGCTCGATTGCCTGACGAATGATCTTCACCGATTCACGCATTTCGCCGATGCGAACGATATAGCGAGCGAAGCAGTCACCTTCGGTGGCCCACTGCACTTCCCAATCTAGCTCATCGTAGCGCTCGTAGTGGTCTACTTTGCGCAAGTCCCACTTTACGCCAGACGCTCGCAGCATCGGCCCAGAGCAGCCCCAGTTGATGGCGTCTTCGCGAGACATGGTGCCCACCCCTTCTACGCGGCGGCGGAAAATGGGGTTGTTGGTGATGAGCTTTTCATACTCATCGACTTTAGGCATAAAGTAATCGCAGAAGTCTAGGCATTTCTCGGTCCAGCCGTAGGGTAGGTCGGCAGCCACACCACCAATGCGGAAGTAGTTGTTGTTGATAAGGCGGGCGCCAGAGGCGGCTTCCCATAGGTCGTAGATTAGCTCGCGCTCACGGAAAATGTAGAAGAAGGGGGTGGTTGCACCGCAATCGGCAAGGAAGGGGCCAAGCCAGAGTAGATGGTTGGCGATGCGGTTTAGCTCCAGCATGATCATGCGGATATAGCTGGCGCGCTTAGGCACTTCGATATCGGCGAGCTTCTCTGGCGCGTTAACCGTAATGGCTTCGTTAAACATGCCTGCCGCGTAGTCCCAGCGGCTCACGTAGGGCACAAACATGACGTTGGTTCGACTTTCGGCAATTTTTTCCATGCCGCGATGCAGGTAGCCAATCACGGGCTCTACATCGATTACATCTTCGCCGTCGAGTGTCACAATGAGACGGAGCACCCCGTGCATAGAAGGGTGGTGGGGTCCCATGTTGATCACCATGGGTTCGGTTTTAGTCTGCAGCGTTGCCATGTGTCCCTAGTTAGTTTTATGCTCTCTGCCCAAAATTATAAGGCAACCTCCCCCGTAAGTGCCTGAAATATATGTCTGAAGATATGCATACAGCGCAAACGCCCTCAGAAACGGCGGCAGCGGTCAAAAATGTGACTGAGCCGTTTTTTCACGTCCCGGTGCTCAGCGCGCAAGTGCTGGAGAATCTGCAAGTGAAGTCTGGGGGGTGCTACCTAGATGCGACGGTGGGGGGCGCGGGCCATAGCGAGCAACTTTTGAAGGCTGCGCCTGATGTGACGCTGGTGGCGCTAGATCAAGATTTACAGGCGCTGGCAGCCGCTCAGAAACGACTGTCTCCTTGGCGCGATCGCACCACTTTTCACCACACAAATTTCGCCCATTACAACCCAGGCACCCTTCGCTTCGACGGCATCTTAGCCGACATCGGCGTCAGCTCCACCCAGCTAGATCAGGCTCAGCGCGGCTTTAGCTTTCGCCACGAAGCCCCGCTCGACATGCGCATGGACAGCACTCAACCCCTCACCGCCGCCGAAATTGTGAACCGCTGGGACGAAAAGACGCTCGCCGACACCATATATAAGTACGGAGAGGAACGCCTGTCGCGGCGGATTGCCCGCAAAATCGTTGAGAATCGTCCGTTTGAAACGACCACAGCGCTGGCCTATGCCATCGGCGGGGCCTTTCCGCCCAAGGCTCGCCGTGGTCGCATTCACCCGGCCACGCGCACCTTTCAAGCGCTGCGCATTGCCGTTAATGCCGAACTCGACGTTCTCACCCAGTTTTTAGAAACAGCACCGGGCTGGCTCAAGCCAGGCGGACGGCTCGCCATTATCAGCTTTCACAGCTTAGAAGATCGCATTGTGAAGTATGCCTTTCGCGGAGACGAGCGGCTGAAGATCATTACGAAGAAGCCGCTGGTAGCTAGCCAGGAAGAAATTGGAAAGAATAAGCGATCGCGCTCTGCAAAACTCAGAGTCTCTGAGCGCACCAATTCACCAGCCTAATTCGTTTTTAATGCGGACACCTGCGATTCCTTTTCATTGCTATCCCTCAGCTATGGCGTACCAAGCATTCAAATCTCTGCCAATGAGTGTCTCCAGTTTTTGAATGTCTGGCTTTGCTTCGGTTACGAGGCGATTTCGCAGTGCGGTATCTAAAGTGGGGCGGTTAGCTTTTTGGGTGTTTAGAGATTTGAGCTTGGCTTTTGTAGTTTCTAAAAGCATGCGTCTCCAGTTCCGGGGGATTGGGAGGAGATATTTGCCCACTTCAAGGACTTTGGCCGGGGGATATTTCAGCAGAGCTTGCAAGAAGCGACTTCGTGCTTTTTTGTTGGAGTTGATTCTTACAAAATCTGTTTCAAAGGTGGAGTCAGCGCCAATAAATTCGAGTACTTCTCGGTAGATGGTTGCGGTGTGTTGTTTAAAGTCGTTGAACAGGATGATCTTGACTTGGCGTTCTCCAAAGATATCTAGGTATCTTTTGACTTGTTCAGAAAAGCTGACGACTTCTCGGTATAGCAGCATTTCAGGGACGGTGCACCGCTTGGGAATGTGGCGGCCTTGCTTGCGATCAGGTTCTAGGGCGATCGCCTGAGCAAAATCTTCAACATTCTCACTCGAACCATTAAACAACAGCTGCGAATGGAAAGACTGCATCACCGTGACGGGGTCACGAAGCATGATGATAATCTTGGCGTCAGGGTTGAACTGATGGATATTTTGGGCGGCTTCTTTTGAATAGAGATAAGAGGTGCTGCCTTCTCCGCAGAGTTTGCCGTCACCGTCAGTAAATTTCTCCAGGTATTCTGAGAGCGATCGCGCGCTTTTTTTCGTTTTAAAATCCGTATCAAAATAGTTCACCTCTTTGGGCGTAGAGATACAGATGTCCGGGTGCTGACCGAGATACTTACAGAGCGCGGTTGTGCCACATTTAGGTGCGCCAACTAAGAAAAAGCTTGGCCGTGTCATAGCAGATATTGACTGATGATAAGACGTGTCCATAGAGTACCCCAGTAAATATGGGAAGGCGAATGCCATGATTACCCTCCGTTCTTACCTATCAGCAGATTGGCCAATCGTTTGGCGTCTGATAGAGCCTATTTTCCGTGCGGGCGAAACCTATGCGTTTTCGCCAGACATCTCTGAGGCAGAAGCACAGCGCATGTGGGTAGAGCTGCCCAGCGCTACATACGTTGCACTAGAGGATGACCATGAGATAGTCGGCACCTATTACATCAAGCCAAATCAGCCCGCTCTGGGCGCGCATGTCTGCAACTGTGGCTACATCGTTGGCACGTCGGCGCGGGGAAAGGGGGTGGCCTCTACGATGTGCGAGCATTCTCAGCAAACTGCCGTGGCGCTGGGGTTTCGCGCTATGCAGTTCAACCTAGTCGTTTCTACGAATGTGGGGGCAATGCGCCTATGGCAAAAACTCGGCTTCGAAATAGTCGGTAGGCTTCCTGAGGCTTTTTGCCATCCTCAAAAAGGCTTCGTAGATGCTTTTGTGATGTACAAGCTCTTCAGCTAACGCTGCGGCTAAGCCTGCGAACTCACGGCCACGATTCTCAGCCGCTTGTAGTCTGCTACCCATTCACCTGCTTGATAAAGCTGGGGCACCTGCTTTTCGACGGCGTTCACAACGTTAGCCCAGTCTTCTGTCGAAGATATCTCTGGTAAAAATCGCTTGCCAAACATCGCTAGCCATCCCGCTAAGCCTGCCTCGCCCAGCGGCGTTGGCCGGTCGAACAAATGCGCAAAAACAACTTTTAGACCCACCGCTTCTAGCAGCGTGGCGTAAGCTGTCAAACTTGGGAAATACCAGGGATTGAGATTGTCTTTGCCGCTTACGTTTTGCAGAGCAGTCAAGATAGTGCTCACGTTTCCCTCCCCACCAAACTCTGCAACCAAGCGCCCGCCTGGCTTGAGCGCAGTGGCCATACACCGAGCGGCTGATTCAGCTGGCTGAACCCAGTGCAGCGCCGCGTTAGAGAATATCGCATCTACCGGATTGGGCAACTGGAAACTGGCGACATCTGCCACCTGAAAGGTGAGGTTTGGAAAGGCACTGTTGGGATAGTTTGTGCGGGCTTGATCGATCATGGCGCGATCGCTGTCCAATCCAATCACCGTTGCACATCGTTCAGCAATCTGCTGGGTCAGCTGCCCAGTACCGCAGCCCAAGTCCACAATTTGCTCTTCGGGTTCGGGTGCAAGCAAATCGACCAAACTTTCACCCCCCTGCCAAACATAGCTGCAGTGAGACTGATACTGACTGGCATTCCAGCTCATCGGCTTTGGTTAGACACTGAATCGGCAACTGAATCGGTACTGTGGTTAGCGAGCCGCCCAGATACGTTCGCCGTCAATTTAACGTCAAAAACATCTTCAAACCAGGCCTTTTTGTAGCCGATGTTCCACAGCTCTAGCTCGCAGCGATTGCTGGGGTCTGCCGGTGTGAGGTGCAGCATTAGGGTTCTGGCGTCTTTGTCGTACTGAGTGGTGACGCTGGCGATCGCCTGACGCCTGGCCCTATCTAAAGCCACCGCAATCCGCAAAATAGCCCCTAGCTGATCGACAACACGACGCTCGTGCTTGCTTGGCAGGTTGCTGTAATTTTCGTGGCGACGCTTGGGCAGGCTCTTGCGGTGGTAGCGGGCGATGTTGCCAATAATTTCTACTTCGGTTTCGGTAAAGCCCAGCAGGCCACCGTTGCGAATGAGGTAGTAAGAGTGCTTGTGATGAGCCGAGTGGCTGATGTAGTGACCGCTGTTGTGTAGCATCGCTGCGGCCCAGAGATACTCTCGCTCCAGGTTGGTGAGGCCGTGTAAGGTGCCTCGTGTCTGGTCGAATAGGCTGGTGGCAAAGGCGGCAACCGCTTCGCCGTTGGCTTTGTACTTGCGAGAGAGCTTTTTTACGGAGCGATCGCGAATCGAATCTTGAAAAGCCATCCGGTCTTCAATCAGACCATGGGTCAGCATCCAATCGACAACGACCCCTTCCCGTAAGGCCCGCTCGCAAATTTTCAGCTGGTCTACGCCCAGCAGCTCCATCGCTGTTTTTAAAATCACCGCGCCCGCCACGATAATTTCTGCCCGTCGGTCAGACATGCCAGGTAGCGACAGCCTTTCTTGATAGTTCATCTTGCGTAGGCGATGGAGCCAATGGCTCAGATCGTCATAGCTCAGCCGATAGCCGTTGATTGGGTCGGGCTCCAGCCCGGTTTTTTCCATCGCGACCAAAACTGCCAGGCACTCAATCGTGCCAGAGGTGCCAATCAGCTTAAGCGGTGTGCCTGCCGGATTATTTTTTCTGAGCTGCTTTTTGAGAGAGTCGACCGTCGGCTCTAGTACGCCGTTGACGTAGGCGCGCAGGTAGTCGTATTCCTTTTTGCTGATGGGGTCGGTGGAGACAAAGCGGGAGGTGAGGCGGACGGCACCGACCTTGCTGCTGCTCAAAAAGTCGTGGGGGCCGCCGTTGCCCAAAATCAGCTCCGTAGAACCGCCGCCAATATCAATAATGGCATGGGGCTTACCCTTCAGCTCCATGCCAGAAATGACCCCCAGATAAATTCGCCGGGCCTCTTCTTTCCCCGCGATCAAATTAATCGATAGCCCTAACTCTCGCTTGACTCGGTCGATAAACACCTGACCGTTGCCAGCTTCTCGAACGGCACTGGTAGCAACCGCGACGACGTCGTCGGCCTGCAGGCTCTCTGCAATCTGCAGACAGCGCTTGAGAGAATCTACACCTCGCTGCATGGCCTCTTCTGTGAGGTTGCCAGTCGACTCACAAAAATCTCCTAGCCGAACCGTGTCTTTTTCTTTCCCAATAACATTAAAAGAGGGTAGCGACGGGTCGATCTTGGCAATCACCATGTGTATCGAGTTCGTTCCGATGTCAATCGCAGCTAATACAAACTCGCCCTGGTGACGACTGCCCAATGCCTCACCTTTTGAGACTACGTTTGGCTGCGTAAGCAATGCTGCTGTCGCTTCGCTATGAGCGTTCTCGGGCCTGAATGCGATAGTATCAATCATCGGAAAACAGCTAGATAGCTGGTGACGATTTGCTCATCTATACTACAGTTCGCATAGCTGAGCTGACAGTGATATATGTAATCTTATTGTTATCTTAAATTAACTATTTTGTGCGCAGAGCTATGCGCAGATTGCGTTAGCTTGCCGCTTCAAATTGACGGCGAATTTCTTCTGTCCGCTTGCGATTTGCCCCCAGGTCAGACTTTCCCAGCCGGGCAGCTGTGCGGGTATGAATGACCGATTCGCCAGGGGGCGCGTAAAATTCTACATCGTCGACGAAGCCCATCAGCTTACTAGAAAATTCGGCGTACAGGTAATCGTCCGATACGCTGTTGATTTTGGAGCGCTCCATGCCTTCGATGATTTGCTTTAACTGCTGGATAGCGTCTTTGGCAGATCCTGTGTAGCTGAAGGGCGCGATCGCATGTTCTTTGTCGTCGGCAGGTGCCTGAGAGCACACGCAGTTTGGCGTATCAGGACAGGGCTTGAGCTTGCCGCCCTCTTTTACGCCAATATCTGTTGGAGGGGTGCCAGAAAAAGAAAAAAGAGACATGGGTAGGGTCCTGTTAGTGGCGTTTTAGGGGCGTTGATGCATGGAGGGCAGCTTGTACCACGGCAAATGCGGGTACTGGTGGTGTTCCCAATGATAGTCGAAGTGGTAGCAGCTCAAAAAAGAAAGTAACGGCGAAACAGAGGAGCTATTTGCCCTATGAGCGTTGGTATGGCCACCAGGGGGGCGCTTGTGCGGACGATAGGTGCCAAAGTAAAACAGCTGCCATGAACTGAGTGCCTGGGGCAGTAGCCAAAACAACGCAGCGTTGATAACTGGAACATGCAGCCCTAGCACCAAAGGATAAAAGAAAGCCGACATTCCCCAAAAAATCACCCAGCCCTGACCGCCCTCAATATAGGTCCGCATAAACTTGAAGTACCAAGGCCAAAAACTTCCCGGATAAAAATCAGGGTCGGTGGCCTGTGCAGGCGTCCGGTGATGCTGATGGTGGCAAGCCTGCATCTGCTCAAACGACAAAAAGCTGTAAATTCGCAGGATAATTCGCCCTGCCCAATCGTTTAGCTGGGGATATGCAGGCATCAGGGTGCCATGCATCGCATCGTGCGCCAAGATAAACAACCCCGTGTGCAAAAATGACCGCACAGCGATCACAGCAACAATTGCAAAGAGGGGGAGGTCGCTAGCAGCAGGCAATACAAACAGGCTGCCGTAGGCCGTTATCACCCAGAGCAGCACAATAAAGATCGCAATAGAAATAGAGATAAGAGATTCTCTAATCAGCGCAGCAGACAAAGAGCGAGCAGTCATGTAACAAGAGAATCTATGAGGGAAAGACTAGGTAAGAAAAAAGCTAAGTGAGAAAAACGAATATGCAGAAAGAAGCACGCTCACTTTGTAATTGGCATCACGATCAGCAGCGAGCAGAGCCCGGTCGAGGGATGGCTCAACTCAATAAGTCTTAAGGTCGTGTAGTTTATAAAGAAATATTAAGGTGATATTACAACACCTTAACAGGGGATAGGGCCGGGTAGAACTGTCAGACGAATGATTTATTTAAAAACTTTCTCGTTCTTGGCACGTGCAGAGAGCGAACGATGGTGGAGGTGTCCTTAGAGGTATCCCCCCCGGCACAGCTGCTACGCTTAAGCCTGTGCAGCAAGTGTGACCTATGCAAAATATCCCTGAAGAAAAGCTCCTAGAAACCTACCGGACGTTTCCTCAGCAGTTTGCCAGCGTAATCTTGGGGACGGCGAGTGCGAGCGGTCAGCCGCAGGCGAGCTATGCACCCTGCATAATCGATGAGGCTCGCAATATCTATATCTTTGTCAGCGGGCTATCTGCCCACACGCAAAACCTAACAGCGACCGGAAAGGCGAGTGCGCTGTTCATCAAAGATGAGTCGCAAACGCAGCAGATGTTTGCCCGGCAGCGGTTGAGCTACAACTGCAGCGCGGTTTTGCTGGAGCGGGAGAGCGAGCAGTGGAATGCGATCGCACACCAGTTTGCTGAGCGCTTTGGCAACATTGTAGAGGTCATGACCAGCCTGCCCGACTTCCGAATTTTTCAGCTGCAGCCCCAGTCGGGACGGTTTGTGATGGGCTTTGGCGCAGCCTACGATATCGATCCAGATAATTTGGACCGGTTGGTGCACAAGCGCGGGAAATGAACAGATCTAGAAAATAGGCGTAAAGACAGATGGGTATAGGATTACGCCCATCTGTCCTTTGTCAGCCAGTGCGATCGTCGGTTGTGATCGTCGGCTGTGATCATCAATGGCTCGTGGGCAGTGCGCTACGCTTCTGCGAAGTCTTCTTCCTCTTCCCAGCAGTCGACGGCGAGCAGGTCACCGATAGAGTCTTGCATGGTGAAGTCAAAAGACTCCAGCTCAGACTTCCAATGGGCCCACTTGTCGCCAAAAATGAAAGCAATCTTCCACAGGCTGTCTGTGGGCTGGATCGCCTTCGTTTCAACGAGCGATCGCACTTTGCGTTGAAACTTCACCATAGGATGAGCCGCCACTACTTCAGTAAGTGGTCGCGCAGCAGTTGATTGAGTGGTCATAGATTATGTTGTGTGAATACTGTCAGAATGTCTGTTTTGATTAAGCCTAGGAACAACCCTTGTGTGGTTTTTGCATAGAACCTGCTGTAGGTTCGAACCGGTCAAGTTGCTTTTGGCAAGTCGCTTTTGGAGCGGTTGCTCTTGGCTGTGTAAACTGTGGCTGTGTGAACTGTCCCATCTGCTTGATACTTTAAAGACCTCTCCCCTTTCGCAGTTTTGCTATCTGCAATTGCTTGAAGTCTGTAGATAGGGACTGGGCTGTAGTAAAGCCCTCTTTGAAACGCTGTTGGAAAATTTGCTTAGCTCAAAGCGCTGCTTACCTTAACACGAAATGTCATCTTTGGGTGTCGATACGACTAACCACGGCATCTCCCGAACAGCCGCTAACAAGTTATAGCGAATAAGCGTATCACAGCTCTGAACTGTTTACTTTTTGTAAGGAAAATGCTGGGGTTAACTCATGAGGAGCTGTTTCAAATGATTGCCTTGAAACGGCTGCTTGCAAATAACCGACCTGTTTAACTTATCGGCTGGGTCTAATGCTCAGCTAGCGTGCTGGAAGCGCCACAAAAGCTTCTCGACCTATTCCTAATACTAAAAGCGCTCCTCAAGTGTTGGCATCTACAGATTGACACATTTTTAGAGTGACCTGCGTTCGGTGCAGATCGGCGCCGCGTACATCGCCTCTAGAAGCCCCGGAAAACCTCGGAGACCAAGCGCCTTGCCCCTCGTGTACTCTCACGATAGCAAATGTTTTATGAAAGGTGTGACGATCAACCGGGGCTTCGCGCTACACTGATGAGCGCGATTTGTGTTGCTGAGCCGACGCTGCCGGGTCTCAACGTTCTAGACATATAGCCTTCAGTTTTCCTATGGTTGCGACTCAAGATTCAAACCCATCTCAAGCGACAGCAGCAGCAGCCAACGAGGCTCCCCCTATCAAACTGCTGCGTACCAGTGAATCTGAGAAGCTAGAGCGCATTCGCCACACCTTTTCTCATGTGATGGCCATGGCCGTGCAGCGCCTATTTCCCAAGGCGCAGGTCACCATTGGCCCATCGATTGACTACGGCTTTTACTACGACTTTGACGCACCAGAGCCATTTACAGATAAAGATCTCAAGGCCATTAAGAAAGAGATGATCAAAATCATCAAAAAGGGTCTGCCGGTGATTCGCGAAGAGGTGAGCCGGGAAGAGGCGAAGCGACGCATTGAGGAGCTAGGTGAACCCTACAAGCTAGAAATCTTGGAGGGTCTCCAGGAGCCCATTACGCTCTATCACCTGGGCGACCAGTGGTGGGACCTGTGCGCTGGCCCGCACATCGAATCGACAAAGGATTTGCATCCCAAGGCGTTTGACCTGGAGAGTGTTGCAGGTGCCTACTGGCGGGGTGATGAAACTCGGGCGCAGCTGCAGCGAATATATGGGACGGCTTGGGAAACGCCGGAAGAACTCAAAGAGTACAAGCGCCGAAAAGAAGAAGCTAAGCGGCGAGACCATCGCAAGCTGGGCAAAGAGTTGGGGCTGTTTGTATTTTCAGACGATGTGGGGCCTGGCCTGCCTCTGTGGACGCCGAAGGGAACGCTGCTGCGCTCTACGCTAGAAGATTTTTTGAAGGCTGAGCAGGTCGCGCGGGGCTATCTGCCGGTGGTGACGCCCCATGTGGGCCGGGTGGACTTGTTCAAGACTTCTGGCCATTGGCAAAAGTATAGTGAAGACCTGTTCCCGATGATGGGTGACAGCGAAGATGAGGGCTTCGTGCTAAAGGCCATGAACTGCCCCTTCCACGTGCAAATTTACAAGAGCCAGCTGCGGTCTTACAAGGAGCTACCGCTTCGGTTGGCGGAGTTTGGCACGGTGTATCGGTTTGAGCAGTCTGGCGAGCTAGGCGGACTGACGCGGGTGCGAGGCTTTACCCAAGATGACGCCCACCTATTTGTAACGCCAGACCAGCTCAATGAAGAATTCCTCAAAGTGGTGGACCTGATTCAGGTCACGCTCAGAGCGCTGAAAATGGATCAGTCTTTTCGGGCGCGGCTGAGCTTTCGCGATCCGGAGAATAAGAGTAAATACATCGGCACTGATGAGGCTTGGGAAAAGGCACAAGGCGCTATTCGAGCAGCGGTGGAAACCATGGGAATGGACCACTTTGAAGGCATCGGCGAGGCGGCTTTTTATGGGCCTAAGCTGGACTTTATTGTGCGTGATGCGCTCGATAGGGAGTGGCAGCTGGGGACCGTGCAGGTAGACTACAACCTGCCGGAGCGCTTTGAGCTGGAGTATGTGGCTGAAGATGGGACGCGCCAGCGACCAATCATGATTCACCGGGCACCTTTTGGGTCGCTAGAGCGGCTCATTGGCATTTTGATCGAGCAGTATGCTGGGGACTTTCCGCTGTGGCTAGCGCCTGAGCAGGTGCGCTTGCTACCGGTGACGGAGGGTCACTGGGCCTACGCTGACAGCGCGGCAGCTGAGATGCGCAAGCTGGGCGTGCGCGTCGAGGTCGATAAGAGCGGTGAGCGGCTGGGTAAGATGATCCGCAATGCCGAGAAAGCGAAGATTCCCGTAATGTCTGTGATTGGCGATAAAGAAGTAGAAGGGAATACTTTGAGTGCTCGCACGCGAAAGGATGGCGATTTGGGCGCGATCGCACTTTCCGAAGTGCTCACCCGTTTAGAAACAGCGCTCAAAAACCGCAGCGATTTCTAACGCACCTTTTGCAGTCTGACTATTGGGCGTTTAGCTCTGTGGCCACTGGCTGGCGAGCGAGGATTTCCTCTGATGCGTATTTTCCATGGATTTCTCGACTCAAACCGGCGCTGCTGGCAAACCTGCCTATTTACCCTCCTTCAGCGTTTTGCTGGCTGTCGCGGCTGCTCTACTCGCAGTATCTTGTGCCAGCGGAGAAGGGGCTACTGACCAAATCGCGGCTGTAGAATTATCGGCTGATACAGATTCGCCCGCACTCAATGCTGGCGTCAGTGAAGAGGAAGTTGGCGCAGATGGTGAGCCGGCTGAACCGGTGGCGGTGAGCTTAGAACGCTTGAATCTGGCGGCGGGAACGGATTATGGGGAAGTGCGATCGCGCATCATGGCTCAGGGCTGGATACCTTACACAGCGTCTGCAGGGGCAGCGCCCGACGTTGCCGATACCACCGTCCGCAAGCTGCACGAGCTAGGGTTCGAGGAAGCCCAGTCTTGCTCGGGGACTGGCATGGGGTTCTGCCGATTTGAATTTACTCATATCGACGACACTATTGTTCCTCAGCCGCTGCTAGTGGTGATTACGACCCCTTCTGGTGAGCTGTATGGCGAGCCCTACTTTTACAGTTGGCGCGTAGAAGAAAATGTCAGTAGCGAGGTCGCTAGCCTTCCGTCAGAGAGTAGCCTGGCCGCGCTAGAGGCAAACGCTACCTATGCCGAGCAAAACTTCAGCGAAGCGCTGTACGCCCAAATCCGAGAGGATGATGCCTACTGTCTGGCCAGCGGCAGCTGTGGCGATGTCCGATATCTATTTAAAGATGTACTGATGGTTTCCTCTGTCGGTGAATTTGGCTCTACTGAGATGGCGCTATTTCCTCACCAGCCCGTTTCTAAGTCGCAGGCGATGACCTATGCCCGGCTGTTGGATGCGGATGCTGTAATCGATTTTGAAAACAGCGTTGTGGCTGAAAGCCATGAGGGTGACAGCACCGAACCGATGGTAATTACGGAAACATTTTTTGAAGCTGAGCTGCCGGAAGAGGCGGCTTACGAGCTGGGGTCGACCAGAATGGCCCAGCTGATTTCATCACCCGGCCAAGGAATTTCTAAAATCCAGTTCAGGGTTGTGGTTTTCTAGCATGTGATTTTCTAGCAACACTGCTCGGCAATGACGAGTATGTGAGTATGGGAGTGTGGCAGTACAATGGCGAGAATGTTTTGATGCCTGATTGCCTTCAGGTTTTACTTTTCCTGTGCCTTCCTCCGTCACCGTCACTGTTCCTGCCACGACCGCTAATATTGGCCCAGGGTTCGACTGTTTGGGCGCTGCGCTCAGCCTGCACAACCGATTTCACTTCACGCCCTTCACTCCGCTCTCTGACAGCGAACCCTTTCAAATTTTTGTAGAAGGGACGGAGGCCAGCCGGGTCAATACTGGGCCGGCAAATTTGGTCTATCGGTCCTACCTCAAATGCTTTGAACGGATTGGCAGACCCGCACCGCCCATACACATCAAAATCAGCTTAGGCGTGCCGCTCTCCCGTGGGCTGGGCAGCTCTTCTACCGCGATTGTCGGCGGCATTATGGGAGCCAACGCATTGGCGGGCTATCCGCTAGCTGAAGCTGTGCTGGCTGAGCTAGCCAATGAGCTAGAAGGGCACCCAGATAATGTAGTCCCGGCGCTACTGGGGGGCGCGCGCTTGGCGGCGATGGCCAACGGTAAGTTACAGATCTGTGACTTACCTTGGCATGAGTCGGTGGTGCCGGTGGTGATTATTCCTGAGTTTGAACTGTCGACAGCGGACGCGCGGCGGGTACTGCCGGGGCAGTATAGCCGGGCGGATGCGGTGTTTAATACGGCGCATATCGGGCTGCTGCTGCGAGGGCTGGCGACGGGAAATGGAGAGTGGATTACAGGGGGGATGAGCGATCGCATTCATCAGCCTTATCGCAAAAAGCTGATTGCTGGCTACGACGAGGTGCGGCGAGCGGCCATGCAGTCAGGTGCCTACGGTTTGGTGATTAGCGGGGCGGGGCCGACGTTGTTGGCTTTGTCGCCGTTGGGTGTCGCTGAGCAGGTCCGCGGGGCGATGGAAAAAGCCTGGGAACCGTACGATTTTGAGGTGCATGCACAGTGTCTTGAATTAGATACGCGGGGTGCGATCGCAGAATCTATCGGATAGCCACTGTTCAGGCTTGAAAATAGGTTGGAGACGCGTTAAGCGATACATTTAACAGAAGCAGGTTAATTGAGATAGGCCAGAGGAAAGCGATTGCAGGCCATGAAATCAATATCAACAGACATTGATCCTTAGGCGTATCTTTGTTTCTCCGCTTACCAAAGAGAGGTTAAGTTTTGTATACTAATCTTTGGGCGCATTCAGTAGGTATTTATTCCTAATTGCCCGTCCGAGAGTTTCGCCTAGTCAAGAGCCTGGTTTCAGCTAGACCCTTCTGTTTCGGAGTGATTGCGTCTTTGTCGCTATCGAAGTTGCGTGAATTTTAATGATCGGTGAACAATTTCCGTGGCTGACGTTCCTAGTTATCTTCCCGCTGCTGGCTGCAATGCCTATTCCCTTGCTGCCAGACCAAGACGGTAAAACCATCCGTTGGTACGCACTAGGCGCCAGCCTTGCCGAGTTTGGCCTTATTCTTTATGTGTTTGCAACTCAGTATGAGATGGGGGTTTCTGGCCTTCAACTCATTGATGAGTATCCCTGGATTACGCAGTTTGGTCTGAGTTGGTCACTAGGGGCAGATGGACTTTCTTTTCCGCTGGTGATACTAAGCGGATTGGTGACGACGCTGGCCGTGATTGCTTCTTGGAATGTCAAGCTAAAGCCGCGCCTTTATTACTCCATGCTGTTGCTGATGTTTAGCGCGCAGCTCGGAGTGTTTTTGGCTCAAGACATGATGCTGTTTTTCATCATGTGGGAGCTGGAGCTGGTGCCTGTGTACTTGCTGATCTCCATTTGGGGCGGGCAACGGCGGCTGTATGCAGCTACGAAATTTATTATTTACACAGCCACCTGCTCGGTCTTTATTTTGGTGGTCGCACTGGCGCTGGCCTTCTCCGGCGGCACCTTTAGCTTCAACATGAGCGAGCTGGCCGCGAAGGACTACTCGCTGCCGTTTCAGCTGATTTGCTATTTAGGGTTGCTAATCGCCTTTGGAGCGAAGCTACCCATTTTCCCTCTGCACACTTGGCTACCAGATGCGCACAGTGAAGCCCCCGCCCCCGTTTCGATGATTTTGGCAGGTGTCTTGCTAAAGATGGCAGGCTACGGCCTCATTCGGATGAACATTGAGATGCTGCCCGATGCTCATCTCTACTTCGCGCCGGTACTTGCTTTCTTAGGTGTCATCAACATTGTGTATGCCTCTCTGACGGCCTTCGCTCAAGATAATTTGAAGCGACGGATGGCTTACTCATCAGTAGCGCACATGGGATTTGTACTGCTGGGTCTCGCCGCCTTTAATTCGCTGGGTATGAGCGGTGCCATGCTTCAGATGATTTCCCACGGCCTAGTGGCGGCGGTACTGTTTTTTCTCTCTGGGGTTGCCTACGAGCGCACTCACACCCTCTCTATGAAAAAGATGGGCGGCATGGCGCAGGCAATGCCGATTACGTTTGCGCTCTTTACGGCGGGTGCGATGGCCTCGCTGGCGCTGCCTGGCATGAGTGGCTTCATTGCTGAAATTACGGTATTTCTTGGCATGGCGACCAGCGATGCCTATAACGTGTATTTCAAAGCAGCGATTGTGCTGCTAGCGGCGGTTGGTGTGGTACTCTCACCGATTTATCTGCTGTCTATGCTGAGAAGCATTTTTTACGGTGAAACGGGTGAGGTAGCCTTGCCGAAAGACCAGTCTTGGCGGATCATGCCCAGAGAGGCATTTGTTGCCGTTTGTCTGCTGGTGCCGATTATTGGCATTGGTCTCTACCCGAAGATTGCGATTCAAACCTACAGCGCTAAGACTGTGGAAGTCGCTGCGCAGGTGAAGACGACCCTGCCGGATGTGCCTGATGCAGCACCGCTTTCTAAGGTGATGAGCATGCCTGGCGTAGAGCAAATTGTTGCGCCTTCTCTGTAGACGCTAGCTAATTTCAACAGCAGAGATACCCCTGAAAGTGAATGCTTTCAGGGGTATCTCTTTTGAAAGGCTATCTCACCGGAGGTCGATTTCTTAACATCGGCTCTCTGCTACTCTTCCATCAAGTCTCGTGCCTTCATTTGCCTAAGTCGCCACCAGCCACCGGTCATCACGCCTGTGATGCCAATGGCCAAATTTAGTAGGGCAATCGAAATTGGCTCTGCGGTGCCTGCAGAAAGGGTTGAAATCGCCCATACGAGGGTAAGTAGCAGGGCTAACCCAGCGGCATGGGCAATGGGAGCACGCTGGGCGACTAGCGCAGTCAGCCATCCGCTCAGCGTCGCGAAGCCAAGGCCGCAAACAGACGAAAAGGCGATAAATTGACCGGTAACCTCAGCGCCTGCGCCGCTAAACCAAGCGGTGTACAGGAGGGCAATGCTGATACTTAGCGTGAGGTAGCCAATCACAAGGGAGAGAATGGTCAGAACCATGAGGGATATCTCCTAAAATGCCTCAAAATTATATCTCTACAGCTTTCGCCATACCCACATGAGCAACACGGTATGCTAACACCACCCAAATTACTATCACCGCTCATCAAAGATCGTTACACACCGGCAGATATTTCTGCCGTTTGGCAGTTCTTGAATGAAAAGGGGGCGCTATCTTTTGAGACGACGCGGCATCAGCTGTTTCCGGCGGCAGCGATCGCAGATGCGCAAAAGACGGGCTACAGCAATGTGTGGGTAAGAGACAACGTGTATGTCGCCTACGCCCACTACAAAATGGGTGACATTGCGATCGCTGCCGGTACGCTGTCCGGTCTGATGTCCTATTTCAAAAAGGTTGCCTTTCGCTTTACAGACATTATCCAAACCCCAGCGCTAAAAGAGCAGGTCATGAAGCGGCCACACATTCGCTTCGATGGGGGGAGCCTCACAGAGGTCGATGAAGATTGGGAGCATGCGCAAAACGATGCGCTGGGATATTTTTTGTGGCTATATTGCCAGCTGGCGATGCAGGAAGAGAACGCTGGCGGGCTGTTAGCGCTCACCGAAGTAGAGAGGGCAGTACTGCTCCGATTTGTGGCGTATTTTGAGGCCATTCGCTATTGGGAAGATCCTGACAGCGGGCACTGGGAGGAGGGGCGAAAGGTGGCAGCCTCTAGCATTGGGGCAGTGGTGGCTGGTCTTAGGGCGTTGCGATCGCTCATGACAAACGGCCCAGTCGACTTCACGGTCAAAGACGGGGCTGATTCTACAGAGGGCACTATTTGCCAACTAATCGCAAGCGGTGAGCGTGCCCTTCGCAGGCTATTGCCCTGGGAGAGCCGCGACCCTGAACACGCCCGACACTATGACGCGGCGCTACTGTTTTTGATTTATCCCCTGCAGGTGTTGGATAGCTCGCAGGCAGAAGCAATTTTGTCCGATGTAAAAGCCGCGCTGATGGGCGACTACGGCATTCAGCGCTATCCGTACGATTCGTTTTGGTGCAAAGACTTTCACGATCTCGACAAGTCTATTCAGACGGCAAAATATACCGGACGCGGGGCCTGGCTAAAAGAGCACAACCGTGCGGTTCGCAGAGGTGAAGAAGCCCAGTGGTGCATCTTCGATCCGATTGTTTCGGCGATTTATGGTGAGTGGTTTCAGGCCAGCGGAGAGCCTAGCTATTTGGAACAGCAGACGCGCCATCTCAATCGTGCCCTGAGTCAAATCACTGGGGAAGGCAACACGGTTCCTGGCAGAGATGGAGCCGCTGTAGAAATTCCTCCGTACCGATGCCCAGAACTCTACTACTTGCAGAGAGAGCAGTACGTACCGAATGTTTCGACGCCGCTGCTGTGGACGCAGGCTAACTTATGCCTAGCGCTGAAAAGTATGGCGCGTAGTTTGAATAAATGAGTATCTCTTCCAAACACGTTAAAGAATTACAACAAGAGTAGAGTCTGAATCAGTATGCTTTGCCAAATGGCTCCTCGATGTTACTGATATCGAGTTGAGACTGATGAGGGGAAATATGGGGAATACATTACTTACACAGATAAAATGACTGAATCTTTATCAAAGAGGTCTTCATGCCAGAAAACTCGAACGACCAAAAGGAAACTGAATTGATTCCGCCGAAAGCTCTGCCAATCACTCAACCTGATGAAACTCTGCCTCCATCAGCACAAATAGAACCGAAGTATTCTAGTGTTGAAGCTGAGCTAGCAGGACTTCTGTCAATATTTCGCTCACGCACACGGGATGACTATATTCAGATAGCTCAGCTTGCAGCTCGATTGGAAGAGGAAAGTAGAGACCGCGAATGGGATGAAAAAGATGATGCTGAGTTAAGTGCTCTAATTACGCAGTATGAAAGTCTTCGAGAAGAAAGCTTAGGGACTATTAACAATAGAACGCAAATTCTACTACTTGGTATTACAGCAATTTCTGCACTTGTTGGTGGCTCATTGACGATTCAAGATCCTCAGACAAATAAAGTAATCATCTATGCTGTTTTCTCTGGAGCGATTCCATTAGTTTCTATCTTCATTCTTTTAGTTTGGGCAGGAGAAGCGATGCGTGCCAGCCGCGTTGGTTACTTTTTAGCAGCTGATATGGAAGCTCGAATTAATCAGAAGCTTGGAAGATTTACGATGAATTGGGAAGCTGCTCTTTGGGCAGGGCTCTTGCCTAGAGATGAGATGTTTGGGCCATCAATGATGTCTTTTGCTGTTATCGGCATGTTGGCCGTAGCTTCTCCCTGGTTTGGAATTACTTTAAGCGGAACACAAAATGTGCCACAAATACTGCTGGTATTAGTAGTGCTTGTTCCTTATCTATTTCTAGCCCTTACTGTTCTTTACATGTGGATGAATTTAAAGCGGCTTGTAAATAATCCGATAGTCAGTTCAGTATTTCTACACGAACGGAGCCGGAGCCGTTCGAGCAAAACAACGCCAAAAAACAAAAAGTATCGGTAATACTTTATAAGCTCACCACGTTATCGCACAGTATGAAGGGAGAGGCAAAAAATCAGCTTAAAGCCTGTGTGTTGTGAGCTTTCCAGAGAAAGCAAATTCTGCTCGCTGTTTGGACTAACTCAAAGGGTTTTCTGATAGGTCGCAGAACGGATATCTGTGGATTTGCCAGTATCGCAGCCAGCCGCCGATCATGGCTCCGCTGATAGCGATCGCAACGTTCAAAATCAGCACCAGGCTGGACTCCAGCGTGCCAACCAGCAAAATGGGTAGGGCGTAGAGCGCCGTCAGCATCGCTGCAAACAGGCTGGCATGCAGAACCGGCTTACGCTGGGCAACGAGCGCCGCTAAGTAGCCGCTAACCGTTGTAAAGACCAGACCATAAACAGCCGCAAAGGCTAAAAACTGAGAGGTATAGGCATGATTTTCTTGGCTAAACCACACGGTGTATAGAACGGCGGTGCTCACGCATAAGAAGAGATAGCCTACGCCCAACGAAAGCAGCGTCAGAAGGGCAGGGCGGAGTTTTTCAGTAAAAAAATTAGCCATAATAGATCGCGTGGTAGGCTGCGTAAGGTTTTCAGGTATCTCAGTCTTCCTTGGTCGCTTACAAGATACCCAAAGCTGAGCTGTCAGCTTCGTTGGCGATGTATCCGCACCTGCTGCGCAGTTGATCATGCGCAAATCAACCCGAGGCACCGTTGAGTCTACTGTTAGTGGCTGGGCTTTAGCAGAAAAGCGCGCAGTTCGCCCCGCCCCTTGATGAGCAAATAGCCGCGATCTTCAAAAGCGTAGGTTTCTTTGAGCTGGTGGTAGGTCTCTTCACTGGTCTGAATGCGATTGACTAGGCCGTGAGACTCCATCCGGCTAGCGATATTGACGGCATCGCCCCATAGGTCGTAGGAGAACTTTTTGGTGCCAATGACACCTGCCACAACTGGGCCTGTGTGAATGCCGATGCGTAGACAGAGTCTGTGTCCGTTGCCCAAAGTGTAGCTCCGAGCGAAGTCCATCATTTCTATGGCCATGGCCATGACAGCCTGAGCGTGATTGCTCTGGGGCTTTGGCACGCCGCCCACCACCATGTAGGCATCACCAATGGTTTTGATTTTTTCGAGCTGATGGCGTTCTGCGATCGCATCAAAAGCAGAGAAGATATCGTTCAACTGGCACACTAGCTCAGTGGGGCCTGTCTGAGCAGCAATTTCTGTAAATTTGACGATATCTGCAAAGAGGATGGTGGCTGTGTCGAACCGCTGAGCGATCGCGCCTTGCTTGCCCTCAGTGTCTTTGAGCTGCGCGGCAATAGAAGCAGGCAAAATATTGAGCAGCAGTCGGTCGGACTTGGCCTGTTCTTGGCGAAGGTCGGCCTCAGCCTCTTGGCGTTCGCGAATTTCTTGCCGGATGCGGCCCACCATTTCACCAAAGACCACAGACACTTCGCCCAGTTCATTGCGGGGAATTTTTTGTAAGCTGGCAAACGCCGGAGTCTGGCCTTGGGCAATGGCTTCACCGGCGACGGCCAGGTCGTTTCGCAGCCGCAGCAAAGGCTGAATGACAATCTGCTGTAGCACCAGCAGCGTGACCAAGGTGACAAAGGCCGAAATAATGATCACCAGTCCCGCAATGCCAAGCACATAGCGTCGCATGGTGCGCTGGACGGCCGTGGCATCGTGGCGGATGGCCAATGTGTAGGGCATGCGATCGCTGTTGCTCTGCCAAGCCACATCGTATCGCTGCCCTTCTGCCCTAAGCTGACGAATAGCCGTCGTCGTCTCGTCGGTTTCCAATAGGCTCATCTGTTGCCAAAGTGAGGGCGTAATGGTTGCCGAAAGCACTTCGGGGCTAAAGCGCGGCGCATCGCCCCGGCTGTCTATTAGCTGCCCCGCGGTATCGTAGAGGGCCAGCCCTTTGATAATAGAGTCCTCTCTGATCTGAACGCCGTCGAGCAAAGACTGCTCGGCCATCTCATTCATCAGGTCTGTTTTTACCGTAAACAGAACTTCCTGAGAGACGGCTTCCAGCTTGCGTAGCTCAGTTGACCAACGGCGCCCGTAGGCAGGCACAAAAATGATGCCCTCAATCGTCACAATCCCGAAGAAAACCCAGGCCGCAATTTGTTTAGAAAGGCGCGACTGAAAGGGCTTCATAGTGAGGTATAGAAGAGATGGCGCAGGGCGTGCTGTGGCCCTAGGATGCCCGAACCAAGCAATGTGTTCTCTATCTAGACTGTTCTATCTTCCGGCTGCAGTTTCCAATGGGTAGTCTGCGGCAGGCGCTGCAGACCATTCCCACATGGAGCCAGCATAGTTCTGCGCCTGATAGCCCAAAGACACCAATACAGCGACCAGCCACCCAGAACGAATGCCACCTGTGCAATAAACAACAACTTGGCTATCTGGTGTAATGTTTAGTACTTCCAGCTTGCTGAACAGATCTTGCTGTGGTAAGAGGTTTCCTTCGGCGTCTAACAAATCTTTGAAATAAAGGTGACTCGCGCCGGGGATATGCCCGCCTCGCTGCTCTCCATAAGGTGTCTCTCCTGCAAACTCTCTTTGCTCACGGGTGTCAAGAACCACAAGCTTTTCTGTACCTAGCTGCCTTCTCAGGTCCTGCTGTTGAATATCCCAGGTAGAATCTCTCTGAACGATGAAGTCTCCTCTTTCTTTTTTATCAGCTTGGGGAATGGTGACATCGGCATCAAAGAGGGCTTGGATGCCGCCATCGACCATGACAGCTTGAGTATGGCCGAGCGATCGCAGCATCCAAACGATCCGCCCCTCCTCGCCCCAGCCACCAGGCGGCTGACCAAAGACCACAACCGGCTGCTGCTGACGAATGCCCAGTGCCTGTAGCTGCTCAGTAAGCTGTTCATCTGACTCTATCAAGGTGCCACGAGCAGCTGGCTCAGTTTGCGAAAAGTCTCTCCAATCCACTGCTACAGCTCCCTGAAGGGAGCGAAACGTGAAGCCGCCGCGAGCATCCAGCACCGCTGCGCCCTGCTCTATAAGCTGCTTTGCTTCCTGCCCATCGACAATCCATCGCTGAGATAGTTCTTGGGCAGGCCGTATCGCCGCATCGGTCTTCGGACTGTGTGGTTCAGAGACCGATGCTGCAACACTACGGGGAAGCTTTACGGCAGGCTGTGATTTTTGTGGAGGCTGGACTTTTTGACTACAGGCTACGATTACTTGAGTGCAGAGCAGAGACAATGCCAAGATTAAAAATGGAGCCAACATCGGCAAGGGGGCACTCATTATCTGCGATGCTTAAGGGGGCATTCAGGCAAGGTAGGGGGTGAAGCGCGCTAGGCTTCGACGACATTCTCCATGCTGAGGTGGCTACCCTCTTCTAGAGTTTGCAGAATGTAGTTGTCATCTGTGATGACTGCGCTTTTCACCTCTAGCTTACCACTGCTATCGAGGTCAAAAATGATATTTTCAGTACCGTTGCTGCCTGAGAAGGTGCCCCCATCAATTACAAGATCGCTGTTGTCGCCTAAGACGTGAATATGGGCAGTGGTACCGTTGCCTCCTCTTAGGAAAGGTTCATCGCTAACGACATCGATCATAGTAGTAGAGCCCCAGATGCGGAAGTTGCGCTTGTTGTCTGCAGCGACCGCTCGAATCATCAGGGTATTATGAGACTTTAGGTCGTAGCCTCCGTCAGTATTACCCGATGCATAGGTGTCTTCGTAGGTGATGTTGTAGTTTCCTTCTTCGGTCGCGAAGCCATCTGCATTCCAGTAGAGATCATCGTCTATTGCCTGCGTCGCATTGTTCATGCTCACCCGACGATGAACAATGTCGTGAGCGGTGCCATCTAGCTGAACACCCATTGCAAAGTTGTCACCATCTTGCCGCTGAGAGTCTCCAAACACATCTTCAATGAGAATATTGTTGGTGTCGTACTGGAGGCGAATAGCTCCTTTTGAAAACCCATGCACTTCTACATTTCGAATCGTCAGATCGCTGACGGAAGCCGACTGCGCGCCCCCAGCAGCATAGTTTTCAACAAATCTACGAACGTTGTCAGCGTGCATATCTTCTATTGTGATGCCGGTAATATCTCCGCCTAAGCGAAAAGCGCCATTGCCAACATTCTGAAAGTTAAAATTACTGAAGTGTAAGTTGTCTGCGCCCTCAGTCAAGCGAAAGACTTCTTGACCATTGGGCTTACCGGGTTCCCACGCTTCTGCCCGAGTGCCTACAAACAGAGGCGTGTCATTGCCACCAGCCTTAGAAGTAACGCCCCGAATATGCACATCACCTGCTCGGGTGCCGCCGCTGTCGATATGGATGATTTGACCGTTGAGATGGTAGCTGCCCAAGTCGCCAGCTATCCAAATCTCATCACCGGGTGAAGACTGCTCAATGAGGGCATCTAAGTCGGTGATTTTTGCGGCTTGCGCCCAGCTACTGCCATTTCCTGTGCCATCTGGGCTAATAAAGCGCACAGTATTGCCATTGGGTGTCAAAGTAAGCGTGCTGACGTCGGGATGACTCGTCAGTGAAGCTTTTTGTTCGTTGGTGGGTACCGCAGATAAGATTTCAATACCTGAGAGCTGGGCCAAATCTTTTACACCGCTAAGCTGAAGGTCGAGAATGCCATCCGTAACAACAATACTCTCGAACTCCAGTCGAAATGCTTGGGCATGGCCTACGTTTTGGTAAATATCCGTGTGCTGGCTGACGGTTTTCCCTTCGAGGGCAACGTCGAATAAGCGATCGCCGCTGCCCGCATCAGAGAAGTCTGCAAACAGCAGATTTATGTTGTAAGTTCCATTGTCAACTGCGACTCGATAGTTGAGATTATTGCCGTAGCGGGCAGTTTGGTACAGTTCGTATTCGTGGGTGTCAATGATCGCCGCTGTCGTAGTTTCAGCACTACCATGGGTTAAAAAATTGTCTGCAATCCACTGGTTTCCAAGACTATCGGTGTAGTCTTCTCCACCGGCATTAATTCGGATAGGGTTGCTGCGATCGCCCGTTTCTAATACTGGCTGACCCTCCGTTAGAGCCTTTGAACTGATGGCCGCGGGTGTCGGCTGTGCTGGTGCCGGTGGCGTCTCTGCATTGACAGCCGTGACAACCTGCTCAACCAAAACCGGTTCAATGATAGGTATGGGGACTAGCGGAAGCACTTCAATTCCAGATAGTTGGGCTAACTTATTGACACCGTCGAGCTGAAGATCTAGAACGCCATCGGCAACGACGATGCCTTCGTATAACTGTAAGTAGGCCTGACTAAAGCCTACTTCTGCGTGAACATCTACGTCCTCATTGAGAGACTGGCCCTCAATGTTGACATCAAATGTGCGCTTATCGTCGCTTTTCCACAGCGTTTCCGCAAAGTGCAAATTGACACTATAAGTGCCATTCGCCACAGGAATATGGTACCTCAGCTCATGGCCAAATCGTTTGCTTTGATAAACCGCCTGATCTGCCGTGTCAGCGATGTTAATCTGCTTGGTGGCTGTACTGCCGCCGCTGCCAAACTGATCGTCGAGCCATTTTTGCCCCTCGCTATCAGTGTATTCTTGTCCACCGACGTTAATCCGGACAGGGGTAGCCACCTTTTGAGTTGGCTGTTGGTCAGTATTAGGCAGGCTATCTGGCTGTACGGATGAGTCCGCTGTGTCATTGACGGCAATAAAGTCAATGTAGTCGATGCGGGCATACTCATTTCCCTGTTCTGTAACGAACAGTTCGAGCGTGTCTCCCGTTTGAATAAATTGATCTTGGCTAATGACGCGTCGTACCAAGTTGTTTTCACTGGGTAAATAGCCACCAATCTGCTGATCAAATTGAACAGTCACTAGAGACTCTCCATTCAGAAGCGAATCTAGCGTAGATGTGCCATCTGTTTCATCAAAATAACCGACGACAATATCGTAATTTCCAGCCTCTCCTACGAAGTCTAACTCTAGGGCTCCTGATTCACCTTTTGAGCCGCCCCTTAAACTCGCAACTGCTCCATCAGATGCGAAGTCTAAGGTCTCTAATCGATAGGTTTCGGCTCTGATGTCTTCCGCCTCAACTCTTATGTATTGAGTTGTCCCAATAGAGTTTGTGGTAAATGATGCCACTGCATCTGAGAGGACATCAGTCGCGAAAGCGTCTGACTGCGGAACACTATTTGAGCTGTCAAGAATGCTAGAATTATCTGTAAATACCACCGGTACGTCTTCACAGAGAAGAGTGAACGATTTGCAAGGTAATAACTGGCTGCTCGAAACTGGCTGCTCGAAAAATGCGCAAGCTCTAAAGTCTTTTCGCTGAGACATTGCCGCGAAAAACAAGACAGTATTGAGTCAGGACAGTGCTCAGCGTGAGCAGCGCAAAGCTAGCCATCTAGGCAGAAATAACTCGGCGAGATTAGCAACAGTCGAGATGTTGTTGATAGATGTATTTCTGGTATGCGAAATGTGAGCCAAACGCCTGTAGTTCAGCAATTTCGGATAATAGGAGTGACTTCTACAAGTTAATTTCTAAGAGTATTCGTTTGAAGAAAAATTAAATTAACAGATAGAGCAACAGAAATTTGCGAGCAACATATACGCTTAGCCAACTAGCCCTAGATAGCTATCAATCGATAAAATCGCTGACAACAATGCTAGGCCCCGTCGAGTATTTGCCAGCCGGATGAATGTCCGATGCTGACTCGTATAGTGCCAAACAAAAAACGATAAGAGAAGGTAAGAAAACAAAGCAGTCTTGCAGGGCTCAAGCTGTGCTTTATTCGTACCTAACTATGTTCTTTTTGATACTTAAAGCAGAACGGGGAAAATACTTAATCTGCCCAACAAAACTTTAATTGGGTAAAAAGAGGGACGTAAGGACTCAAGAAGCTGTTTTGTATGACGAATCATCAGTGACTTTACTTGCACAATCTTTGACAGGTCTGCATTTTTTCTATCGAAGCCAGCAATGGTCAGGCCTCACACATAAGGATGTTACCCATCCGCGTAATGATAATGATTCTGTAAATGTGCGTGTTTCTGCGTGGTTTTTTTCTTTTCTATGTAGTAGCAACTACCGTGAGAATAGTACTACTCTGTATTCTTACTTCGTATATTATTTAAACTCACGCTGTCGGTGGGAAGATTTCCCTGCGTTTTGATGAGTGTAATTTTGTATTAAATGCTACGGGGCTATTTTGGCTAGACTAGACCAACTTGAACGGGTTGAAGTGGAGAGTCGGCAGGCTCTGCGGATCTGGCTGGCTGAGAATTACACGCAGTCTGACAGTATCTGGCTGGTCACTTACAAGAAACATACGGGCGATCGCTATGTAGCGTACAATGCCATTGTGGAGGAAGCACTGTGCTTTGGTTGGATAGACAGCCTGCCTAGAAGGTTAGACGAAGACCGGACGATGTTGTTACTCTCGCCGCGCAAGCCTAAAAGCGTGTGGTCGAAGCTCAATAAAACTCGGGTGGAAAGGCTTATTTCTGATAGACGAATGATGCCGCCGGGTTTAGAGAAGGTGGAGCGGGCCAAGGCAGATGGGAGTTGGACGTTTCTAGACGATGTGGAAGCGCTGGTGATACCTGAAGATTTGGCCTTAGCGCTGGCTAGCGATGAAGTGGCTAGGGCAAATTTTGAAGGATTCAGCGATTCTACGAAGAAGGGAATCTTGCAGTGGATAAAGATGGCGAAGCGATCGCAAACCCGCCAGCAGCGAATTGAGAAAACAGTCGCAAAAGCTGCTTTGGGAGAGAAGGCACTAGGCTGAACTGTGCATCTGAACCGTGCCTCTGAACTGTGCATATAGTTCTCTCACGGCTATCTCTCTGCTAGGCTCAGGCTATGAACACTTATTTGCAGAACCATCGCCTGGGTCAAGCTGTAGCTGCTAGGTCGCGATAGGGTTGGTTATCGGGGTATGCATTCCAGAGAAGTTGTTGTTGTTGCCAAGATGTCCAATTTGTTTATCTAGCTGTCTTTGGGTGAGTTTTGCGTTCTCTTTTTTGAGTTCGTCTAGCTGTTGGTGGAGGCTATTAATGAGTTCTGCTTGGGAATTTACCTTGGCAGTGAACTGGTTGAATGTGTTGGTAGCTTCTGTTTCTAGTTCGCTTAGCATTTGGGTGGCTAAGTTTGTTTTTTTGGCGAGAGTAGCTTCTAGCTCGGTGATGCGGGCTTGTTTCTGAGCTGTGATTTCTTTGATTCGGGCTTGAGATGCGATCTGCAGCTGGGCGATTTTTTTTTGGAGGGTTGCTTCTGCGATCGCCGTTTCAAATAGCTCGTGAAGCTGATGTTGCCGTTCTGCCGTGAGGGTGTCGAAGGCCTCAAAGATTGAAAACTTTTCTACCTGATCGTCTTCTAGCACGGCTTCCATTCTGGCTAGCTGTGCTTTGAGGCTTTCTACCTCAGCCATTGCAATATCTGAGAATGTTTTGAGAGCGTCTTCTCTTTGCTGGTAATTCGTTCGTTGTGTGCCGAGTTCTCGCTGGTGGCGGTGCGTAGCTGCGCTGCGCTGGCGCTGCTGAACGAGGGTTGCGATCGCTGCGCTGCCTGCCGTTAGGGCGACGATTCTTCCGGTTTGGCGGAGGTTGGAGGACAATCTGGGGGTTGTAAGAATAACGCCGAGTAGTGCGATCGCGCTGAGACTACCTGCAGAAAATAGGAACTGAATTATCCTGCTCATGATTGGAATGTTTTATGGGTGTTTTCTAAGGCGACTACTGACCGTTGAGCTGCGCTCGGTACCGCGCTGCCTTTTCTGAAAACGCGCTCTGGGCCTGCTGAATATCGAGTTCAAAGTTTTGGTCTTTGAGGGCGATGAGCTGGTCGGTATAGTCGCTCTCTCGGGTAGCTGCTTCGCGCCGGGCGGTGGCTTGCCGCAGGTACTGACCTTTCTCTCCGTTGCGCTCTAGCTGTGTCTGATAGTCAATGTCGGCACTGGTGAGCTGGGCCTGACGGGTTTCATTTTCTTTCGTGCTGATGGCGACATCAATGCTCTGGCGCTCTAGCTGATGAAGGTCATTGATATTTTTGAGGTTTAGGCTGGCAACCTCGATTGCGCGGCGCTGGGCTTCTGCTTGCGCTTTTTGGGCGCGATAGGTGGCTTCGTCTATTTCAGGAATGGCCGCACTGGGTACCCAGATATCATCACTGATGCAGTTGGCAGCGAGAAAGTCTATGCCGTCTTGAGAAGCTTTTGTTGGCGAGGCCAGTGCGGCGCTGGGCTCACCAATCGAAGGGATAAGCGGCATCTGAGTGGTGTTAGCAGCTTCCGTCTGTGGGTCAGCTGAGTCACTGTTTACAATCGAATCATTTTCTTTGAGTTCGGTTGTTTGTGCCGCTGTTGCTTCAGCCTGTGTGTCCTGCGTCGGGATTGCTTCAGGTGTGATTGCTTCAGGCGTAATTGCTTCGAGCTGGGTAGTTTCAGCCTTACTCGTTTCGGCTTTGGTCGATTTAGGCGATCGCTTGCTTGTTGTGGTTGTGCGGGCCTTTGTTTTTTTGGCGGTGGTTTTGCTTTTGGCGGTTGTGGCTACAGGGTCTGGCTGTGCCTGTTTTGCCGTAGATTTTTTGGTGGAGGCACGCTTGCTTGTGGTGCGCGCTTCTGTCGATTTGGTTGCCATGGAGTCACCTGCCTAGTTCGTACCTGATTGGATGAAAGGATAGCTTCCATTAGATAATAGTTCAAATGTACTCAATATACAGATTAAATTTCTATGCAGATTAATTTTTTGTATGGTGAGCTAGTGACGGGTTAGCGGTATGTTTACGCCTATTCAAACTGGGGATGGCTCGAGTACGTTTTACTCTGAGGCTTTTGGGGAGTGGTTTCACAGCCGAGAGGGCGCCTGCAGAGAAGCTCAAAAAACCTACGTAGAGACGGCTCAAATCGCCCGGCGAGCGACGGGAGAAAAGCTCCACATTTTAGATATTTGCTACGGTCTGGGCTACAACACGGCGGCAGCGCTAGAGGCCATATGGCCGGTGTGGGCACAGTCGGTGCAGGGGCAGCAGTGTCAGGTAATGGTAAAGGCGCTAGAGCTTGATCTAGAGGTACCAAGAAGTGCGATCGCCCACAACCTACTTCAGCACTATTCTGAGCCTGTAGTGAATGTGTTGCGATCGCTCGCCGCAGACTGCAGGTACCAGCAGCAAAACCTCTCCGCTGAGCTACTGGTGGGAGATGCCCGGCAGCAGGTTCAGTCGTTAGTCGCGCAGGCTTGGCAGGCTGACGTCATTTTCTTCGATCCGTTTTCACCACCGCGCTGCCCGCAGCTGTGGACGGTGGATTTCTTTCAGCAGGTGGCGAAATGCCTGAAGCGAGAAGGTGGTGTATTGGTTACCTATTCTTGTGCGGCGGCGGTTCGCGCTGCCATGCAGCAGTGCGGACTTGTCATTGGTGAGATTGCGGCGGGCGGGCGGCAGTGGCCTGGTACGATTGCTGCCTTTCCAACTGCGACTGGGGCAACTAGAGAGATTCCTGCAGGGGGTGAGCCGCTGTCTTTGCAGGCGCAGGAGCACTTGCTGACACGGGCGGCTGTACCTTACCGAGACCCGAGTTTGCGGGCGACGGCAGGGGAGATATTGAAGGCGCGATCGCAAGCACAAGAAAATTCTGACCGCTTGCCCACAGGACCCTGGCGACGCCGTTGGAAAGCGATGGCAGAAGCAAAAAAAGCCGCTGAGGAGGCTGGGTGAGCTGAGGGTCTGCTAGGAAGTGGCTGGCGGTACAATTAGGCGGTTGAGAAGGAGTACGATCGCCATGGAGAACAGCCGTTACCTCGTAGATGTGCCTTGGCTGCAGGACCATTTGGAAGACCCGCAGGTCGTGGTTATCGATACTCGTTTTGCCCTATCGGTGCCCGATGCCGGGCGTCAAGCGTATCTGGCAGGACACATTCCAGGTGCATACTATCTCGATCTCGACCGGGATCTTTCTAGCCCCGTAGCGCGACATGGTGGCCGACACCCTTTACCCGACTGGGAAAAGTTCGCCAGCAAGCTCAGCCAGCTAGGCATCTATTCCCAACCGCCTGGGCCTACTCAAGTGATTATTTACGATGACTCGCGCTTCGCCTTTGCTGCCCGACTGTGGTGGATGCTGCGCTACTTGGGCCATGAGCAGGTGGCGATTTTAGATGGTGGCATACAAGCCTGGAAATCCGCTGGACTGCCACTGAGTGAGTCGCTACCTGCTGAGCGACCCGGTGATTTTAGGCCCAGTTTTCAATCTGGTTGGCTTGTGGATATAGAAACGGTGCGGCAGCAGGCCAGTGCACCTAACGGGACAGTAATAGATTCTAGATCGCCTGAGAGGTGGCGGGGCGAAGTAGAACCCATCGATCCCATTGCTGGCAGCGTTCCCGGTTCGCAAAACGCTTTTTGGAAAGATGTCAGTACAGAGGAAGGTAAGCTCAAGTCTCCTGAAGCACTTGCTGACTACTGGAAACACCATCCGATTACTGCTGATACGATTGTTTACTGTGGTTCAGGTGTCACTGCCTGCGTAAATATCTTTTCATTGGTTGCTGCAGGATATCCCATGTGTAGGCTCTATCCTGGTGGCTGGAGCGACTGGTGCTCCTACTCAACGGCTGGGAAAAATTGATGCCGACCGACCACATTTTTTATGAGCTGTTAAGAACGGCGCCCGATATTTTTCTGAAGCTGATTGGCTCGATTTCTGACGAGGCGTATGAGTTCAGGTCAGTAGAAGTCAAACAGACGGCCTTTCGTTTAGACGGAGTGCTGCAGCCGCAAGTAGAAAGCGACGACAGCCCGGTGATTTTGGTGGAGATTCAGTTCCAGCGAGACCCTGAATTCTACAGGCGCTTTTTCTCCGAAATTTTTCTGTTTTTGCGTCACAATCCCCAGGTTCAGCATTGGAAAGCCGCGGCTATTTTTGAAAAGCGGAGCCGCGAGCCTGTAGACCAAGCACCTTTTCAAGTTTTGCTAGACAGTGCTCAAATCCATCGGCTCTACCTTGAGGATTTTCAAAACGTCGCGACCGACTCTCTCGGTGAGGCAATCTTGCAGCTCATCGTCACAACTCCCACAAAGGCGGTTCCGAAAGCCAAAGCACTGATTGCACGCGCCGAAGCACAATCAGAAATAAATCTGCCTGCTCAGCAGATTCTAGGACTCATTGAGACCATAATGGTATACAAGTTCCCTAACCTTGAACGGGAGGCGATCGCCACCATGCTAGGAATCGATTCCATTAAGCACACCCGCGTATATCAAGATGCTCTAGTAGAGGGCCGTCAAGAGGGCCGTCAAGAGGGCCGTCAAGAGGGCCGTCAGGAAGGCCGTCAAGAGGGCCGTCAGGAGGGCCGTCAGGAAGGTCAAAGTGATCTCATTCTCAGGCTGCTGAGTCGAAAAATTGGCACGATGCCCGACGCTACGGTGAGCAAGATAAAGACACTATCGAACGATCAGCTGGCGATACTGAGCGATCAGCTATTTGAAATAGACACCCACGAAACCCTGGGGAATTGCTTGGCTCAGCTACTCCTGAATGCGTTTCCTGAGAATAGTTCAGCGGGTGAGGCTTAGGGCACCGAGACGCGACATGGCTGTCCGAATATATGGCAATCGTGAAATTAAGACTTTGCCGGGGGAAGCGACGAGGCCGACGTCTGCTCGCGTGAGGGAGGCGCTGTTTAATATTTGGCAGGGTCGGGTGCGCGGGGCGCGATGGCTGGACCTCTGCGCGGGCAGCGGTGCGATGGGGGCAGAGGCGCTGTGCCGAGGGGCGGCGTCGGCAGTGGGGATTGAGCGGTCGGGAGCTGCGTGCCGAGTGATTTCGCAGAACTGGCAGAAGGTTGCGAAGCCGACGCAGCCATTCCGGGTTATTAAGGGTGATGTGTTGAAGCAGATGAAAACCCTTTGCGCTTCTACTGAAATGTTGTCTGAGGGGCGGACTGCAGCTAAGGAACGCGATATTTGTTTGTTTGATCTGATCTACTTTGACCCACCTTATGCTGGAAATCTTTACGAGCCGGTTTTAAGCCAGTTAGCGGTTTGCCTTGCTCCGAAGGGTGAAGTCGCTGTTGAATACGGGGAAGGGCAGTGGTGTCCTCGGCCAATTTTGGAAAAAATTATGCCTAGATTGGAGATTGTTCGACAGAAGCGCTACGGTAGCACACATTTGATATTTCTTCGGGGCTGTGAAAGCTGACCGGCAGTTTTAAAAGCATCAATTAAATTTGGGGCACACTAATCGCGGTTCTGCGGCGAGTTACGAACGAAGGCGAACGGGTCTGGCCGCTCTGTCAGCTGATGTGCCTGTTTTCAGTGCACCCCAAACGCACTATGTTCAATATTAAAAAATGGAAGGTTGGCACAGCTGTTTTTCTGGTGTTTGCAGTGGCTGCAGCCGGATTGGCTCTCTCTTCGATGCTTTTCCCGACTGCTCCGTTCAGCGATCGCACTCCAGCAGTGAACCAGGTCTTATCCTACCCAACGGATGACTTGTCGTTAGCCTCTTCGGGCCTAGCACACATCAATGAACCGATTACGCCAGTTACGCTGCCTGTAGGGCTAGACCCGCGCAAAGTAGCGCTAGGTGATCGCTTATTTCATGACCCTCAGCTTTCTCGCAACAATACAATCTCTTGTGCCAGTTGTCACAAACGTAGCTTTGGCGGCGCGGATGGAGAACCTCGTTCGATTGGGTTTGAGGGGCAGCTGGTCAGCCTAAATTCCCCTACGGTTTGGAACAGTAGCTTCAATTTTCGCCAGTTTTGGGACGGTCGGGCAGCGACGCTAGAAGCTCAGGTAAACGGGCCAATTTTAGATCCCAAGGAGATGAATTCCAGCTGGTCAGAGATTATCGATAAGCTTAGTCGCGATCGCACCTACGTGCAGGCGTTCCGAGCGCTATATCCAACGGGTATTAAGCCAGAGGCTGTCCGAGAGTCAATCGCGACCTACGAGCGTACACTCGTAACACCCAATGCCAGGTTTGATCGGTATCTTGAAGGCAATGCCTCTTCTCTGACGACTACTGAAAAAGAGGGATATCAGTTATTCAAGGACTACGGCTGTGTCGCTTGCCATCAGGGTGTAAACATTGGCGGTAATCTATATCAGCGTTTAGGCATTATGGAAGATTTCTTCCTGACTAGAGAAACTGTAAAGACAGCTGATTTGGGGCGAATGAATATTTCTGGGCGATCGCGTGATCGCTACGTTTTCAAAGTGCCCAGCTTACGTAATATTGCCCTTACCGCGCCCTACCTGCATGATGGCAGCGTAGATACCTTAGAAGAGACGATAAACATCATGGCCCGCTACCAGCTGGGCCGAGAGATTCCACCCGATGAAGTGACTCTGATAGTGGAATTCTTGCAGACATTGACTGGTGAGATGCCAGCCGCCACCCAATGAAACGATTGTTGTCTGTTGTTACTGCAGGTGTTTTACTACTGCTGCTTACAGGCTTGCTGCGCCAAACTCAAGTGAACAATATCGATGAGCACTACGACATTGTCGATCACCTTAGGAGCATAGAGCGCACCGACCTAGTAATAGTGTCTGATGTGCTCAAAACTCAGTCTTCTATCCTGCCGAACTACGATGTGCTAGCGACAGACTGCGCTAGGTTCGATGCCGATCTTATAGCGCTTGAAAAGCTCCTTTCGCCGACAGTTGCGAGGGATGAGCATCTCCGAGAAGCGCTAACAGCACTGACCGCTCACGCCGAGACTAGAAGCGTTCTTGTGGAGGACTTCAAGTCAGAGAATGCGGTGCTACGGAACTCGTTTTCCTACCTTCCCAGAGCAATTGAGCTACTTGCCCAGGGCTTACCTAAAGAGGCTTCGTACGATTCGCTAAGAGATTTGCTGAGTCAAGCATCAACGCTGCTAATGCGGTATGTGCTGGAGCCTAAGTCGGATACAGCACAGACGATTGAACAACTGATGTTGCAGATAGAGACCTTGCCCGTCATGCTGTCTGGGATTGAGCAACATAAGCTAGATAACATCTTGCGCCATATCTGGGCTATTTTGTACTGGCAGCCCGAAACTGACAGAGCGATCGCACTGCTCCTGGCAGATCAAACCGGTACTGCCATTGAGCGGCTAGCCCTTGATTACAGCAACTATCACCGGCAGCTTGCCCGGCGGCAAAATCGCTACAGGCTGTGGCTATATCTTGTGGCGATCGCATTAATCATGGGTTCTGGGTACCTCCTTTGGAACCACCGAAATTCGGCCATGCTGAAGAAAATCAATCAGCAGCTCAACGGTCTGGTTGCAGAGCGAACGGTTGAATTGAAGCAGGCGATAGAAAAACTCAAGCGTTCACAAGCCCAGCTGGTACAGTCTGAAAAGATGTCTGCCCTCGGTCAGCTATCTGCAGGGGTAGCCCATGAAATCAACAACCCAATTAATTTCATTCACGGCAATGTACAGTCCAACAGGCAATACAGCCAGGACTGCCTAGAATTACTGTCGCTGTATGCGCTGCACTATCCTGAGCCAGCCGAAGAAATTCAAGACTTCATCGAGTCGATTGAGCTGGATTTTATTGTGGCAGACTGGGACAAGCTGCTGAACTCAATGAACCTCGGAACCGCCCGCGTAAAGAAAATCGTTGAGTCGCTGCGTAACTTTTCTCGATTGGACGAAGCAGAGTATAAGGCGGTCGACTTACACGAGGGTCTCGAGAGTACCTTGTTGCTGCTGAATCATCAGCTGACATCACGGCCCAGTGCTCCCATCATTGAGGTTGTCAAGAACTACCGCGAGCTACCGCTGGTGTCTTGCTACTCGGGGGCTATTAATCAGGTGTTTCTAAATATTTTGAGCAACGCAATCGAGGCGTTCGGCGCTGACCATCCTTCTCCACAAATTACGGTCTCAACGACTGTTGTCTCTACGAAGCAAGTTCATGCGGATCAGGTGATGGTCAGTATTGCCGATAACGGCAGCGGTATTCCTGAAGAGATTCGCGATAGAATCTTTGACCCATTTTTTACCTCTAAGCCTGTCGGAGAGGGCACAGGACTGGGGCTAACGGTGAGCTATCAAACGGTTGTCGAAGCTCACAAAGGAGATATAGCGGTGCTCACAACGCCTGGTGTAGGCACAGAATTTCGGATTCAGCTACCTGTAAAGCTAGCCTCTGATCAGTCGAACTAACTGCTCTGATAAGTATTCATCACTAATTTGGGATGCCGAGACGCACAATTTGCGGCACAATGTTAATTAAGCAACATCTTTGTTGCTAAACTCGTTTTCGAAGTGACCTCGGCGGTTTGCACTATCTGGCTGCTGGTCATGGCGAAAACAGGCTATAAAACAGGCCCAGTAATAAGGAGAGTTGCTATGGTTGCTGCCGTCCAAACCAAAGAGCCCAGTCAGAAGCGCCTGTCTATGCAGGTTGAAGGGATTGCTGAAGATACGACGACCTTGCGATCGCAAGACTGGGACCGCGATCGCTTCGATATCGAATTCGGCCTGCAAAACGGCACCACCTATAACTCCTTCCTCATCCGTGGCGAAAAAACGGCGCTGGTAGATACCTCCCACGCCAAGTTCAGAGAGCAGTACTTGGCCACGCTCAAGGGCGAGATTGATCCGAGCCAGATTGACTACATCGTGGTGAGCCACACAGAGCCAGACCACAGCGGCCTGATCAAAGACGTGCTGGCGCTGGCTCCGAACGCGGTGGTGGTGGGCGCCAAGGTGGCGATCGCTTTCCTCGAAGACTTGGTCCACCAGCCTTTTGAGCGCAAAATTGTAAAGAGCGGCGAAACGCTAGATCTGGGTAATGGACACCTGCTCGAATTTATCAATGCGCCGAACCTTCACTGGCCAGACACCATTTTTACCTTTGACCATAAGACTGGCATCCTTTACACCTGCGATGCCTTTGGTGCCCACTACTGCACCGACGACACCTTCGACGAAGACCTAGAGGCCCTCTCCCCCGACTTCCGCTTTTACTACGAGTGCCTAATGGGTCCGAATGCTCGCTCGGTGATTTCTGCGATGAAGCGGATGGACAAGCTCGACGGTGACGTGACGACGATTGCCACTGGGCACGGCCCACTCCTGCGACACAACCTAGCGGAGCTGACTGGGCGCTACCGAGCGTGGAGTCAGCAGAAGAGCAATGCCGAAACGCTCGTGGCGGTGTTCTATGTGTCGGACTATGGGTATAGCGATCGCCTCTCGCAGGCCATTGCCCGCGGCATTAGCAAAACGGGCGTCGGTGTAGAAATGATTGACCTGCGCTCAGCTGATGCGCAAGAGGTCAATGAAGTGGTGAGTCGCGCTACAGGTGTCGTGATTGGGATGCCGCCTTCGAGCGGTCAGGGCTCCGAAGAGACCCGCGCCGCCCTAGGAACGATTTTGGCTGGGGTCAATGGTAAGAAAACCTTTGGTTTGTTCGAGTCCTACGGGGGCGACGATGAGCCGATTGATACGCTGCAAACCAATCTGCAAGACTTGGATCTCAAGGTCGCTTTCTCTCCTATTCGGATAAAAGATACCCCAAGCGAAGCGACTTACCAGCTCTGTGAAGAGACCGGTACGGACCTTGGCCAAGAGCTGGCTCAATCTAAGAAAATCAAAAAAATCAAAGCCTTAGACGCAGATCTGCAGAAGGCGCTGGGCCGCATCAGCAGCGGTTTGTACATTATCACGGCTGCCAAGGCTGACGTGCAGTCGGCTATGCTGGCCTCTTGGATTACGCAGGCTAGCTTTGAGCCTTTGGGCTTTACGGTTGCGGTGGCAAAGGACCGGGCGATTGAGTCGCTGATGCAGGTGGGGGATACCTTCGTGCTAAATATTTTGGAAGAGGGCAATCATCTGCCGCTGATGAAGCACTTCCTTAAGCGCTTTCCGCCCGGCGCAGACCGATTTGCCGGTGTGCGCACTCGCCCAGCAAATAACCGGTCGCCGATCTTGGCGGACGCCTTAGCTTACCTGGAGTGTGAGGTGGCTAGCCGGATGGAGCTAAATGATCACTGGCTGGTGTATTGCACGGTCGATGACGGCAGGGTTTCAAAAGAAGAAGCGCTGACGGCTGTTCACCATCGCCGGGTGGGCAACTACTATTAACGGGTTGCCGACCGCTCCCGTGCTTAGGGAGCTGCAGTTAGATAAACATCCCGGAGGCCCTCACCCTAGCCCTCTCCCTGGGGGAGAGGGGACCGGATTCAAAGTCCCTCTCCCTCAGGGCTCCCGTGTACACACATCTCTAAGCTAAAGGCTGGAAAG